>JAGLOZ010000066.1 GCA_023137595.1 Minisyncoccota bacterium
AAGATACTTTTGTTTTGATGCCGACTGGGGGCGGGAAGTCTTTGTGCTATCAATTGCCGGCTTTGAAATTTGATGGGCTGACTTTGGTTGTCTCACCTTTGATCGCTCTCATGAAAGATCAGGTGGACGCTTTGAAGACAAATGGAATAGCGGCGGAATATATAAATTCATCTCTTCTTCCGGCTGAAATTCAGCAGATTCAGGAGAAAGTGATTGCGGGGAAAGTGAAAATTCTTTATGTGGCTCCGGAACGGCTGGCGTTGCAGAATTTTCAAAACTTTTTGAAAACGGCGAATATAAAATTGATCGCTGTTGACGAAGCGCATTGTATTTCGGAGTGGGGGCATGATTTTCGTCCCGATTATCGCAATTTAAAACTTTTCAAAAGCCAATTTCCGGAAGTTCCGATCATCGCGCTGACCGCAACCGCCACTCTAAAAGTGCGTGAAGATATCATTAAACAGCTTTCTTTGGATAATTCCAAGCCGTTTATTTCCAGTTTTGACAGGGAAAATCTTGCGATGATCGTTGCAAGAAAAAAAAGAGCTTTTGACAAGCTTCTCGGGCTTATTCAGAAACATAAAAACGAGCCGGCGATCATTTATTGTTTTTCCAGAAAAGATACGGAAAAAATCGCGATGAATTTGCAGGCGGAAGGTTTTGACGCTTTGCCGTATCATGCGGGACTTAACAGTGAGACGCGAAAGAAAAATCAAGAGCTGTTTATCAAAGACGAGGTGTCAATCATAGTTGCCACGATCGCGTTTGGAATGGGAATTGACAAACCGGATATTCGCCTGGTTGTTCATTACACATTCCCCAAAACGATTGAAGGATATTATCAAGAGATCGGCAGGGCGGGAAGAGACGGGTTGCCGAGTGAATGTGTTTTGTTCTATTCTTACGGAGATGTGAGAAAGCACGAGTTTTTTATTGATCAAATGGAAGATGTTGCTGAGCAAGAAAAAAGTCGAGAGAAGTTGAAACAAATTATTGAATATTGCGAGACGACAATTTGCCGCAGAAAATTTGTGCTGGGATATTTTGGTGAGGAATATTCTTTTCCTTCTTCTGATAGCGAGGAAAATAAAAAAGGCTGTGAGGCCTGTGATATTTGCTTGAATCCGAATTCATTGTTTGATGCTACGGAAATAACGCAGAAAATCCTTTCCTGTGTTATTCGCACTGGAAGCAGGTTTGGAAGAAACTATGTCGCTGATGTTCTTTTAGGCAAAAATTCGCAGCAGATCACTGAAAATTTGCATTGTGATCTTTCTGTTTTTGGGATTGTCCAGAATTTTAATAAAGATGAAATTAATCATCTTATGAGATCTCTGATCGCTTTTGGTTTTCTGCAGGTAAGTCCGGGAAAATATCCTACCATTTCAGTTGCAGAGAAAGGGATTCAGTTTCTCAAACAAAAAGAAGCATTAGAATTGCCGAAAATGCGCGAGGACTTGGAAGAACGAGAAGAAAGCGCCTCAAGGCGAAAGACACAATATGATCTTGGTCTGTTTGAGAAACTAAGAGTTTTGAGAAAGCAAATCGCTGACAAAAACAGTGTCCCTCCTTTTATGATCTTTTCTGATGTGTCTTTGCAGGAAATGTCGCGTTATTTTCCCGCTGATCAAAATAATTTTGCTAAAATTGAGGGCGTGGGAAGCAAAAAACTGGAAAGTTTTTCAGATGCGTTTTTGGCTGTTATAAACAATTACATTAAAGAAAATAATATTCAATCTGTTGAAATCCCAAATCGCGACCAAGAGCGAATTAAAAGCATAAAATCTAACTCTGCGTTTTCTGAAAGATATATCAGAACAAAAGAGATGCTTTTCCAGAAACTTCCGATTTCAGAAATTGCCGAAAAGCAAGGGTTTAAATACGGAACGATCGTTGTACATATTGAAAAACTAATTTCAAACGGCGAAGAGCTTGATATTGACTATCTCAAGCTGCCGCAGGAAAAATTGGAAAAAATAAAAACCGCGTTTGAAAAATGCGGTGACGAAAAGCTCAAACCGGTTTTTGTATTTCTCAAAGAAGAATATTCTTATGATGAAATTAGGCTGGGGAAGTTGTTTTGGAAATAAATTAGAATTACGAAATTTAAAATTTTACCGTCATTGTGAGGGGTCTGAATGAACGCAGTGAACGAGAAGGCGATGAAGCAATCCCGTAGCTGCGTGCAAAGAGTTTAATTACGGGATTGCTTCGGTCGCTATAGCTTTCTCGCAATGACATTTTGTAATACTATAAATTAAATTATTAGTTAAAATATGAATTTATATAAGACCTTTTACAGTAAATATTCTATACTATCATGCTCTAGAGTATGATAGTATGAGATATTAATGATACTGCTGCTAGAATTTAAATTAATTAATTAAGACAAAAAAATGGAAATGAGAAATTTTGAAAATAATCCAGTTCTAGAAAACAAAATAGAATATAATAATAACGAAATGATATTTTGTTCCAAAAGAGGCGGAATTATTAAGTCAATGAAAATTGACGGTGTTGAATTATTTTATTTTGATAAAGAAAGATTCAATGATCCGGAACAAAGCGACAGGGGAGGAGCTCCTGAGCTATATCCATTTGCAGGTCCTCCGACAAAAGAAGGTCCATTTTCAGAATTAAGCCAGCATGGTTTTGCAAGAGATTTGTCATGGACAATTGAAAAAAATGAGGAAGGCGAGTTTGTTGAAGTTTTAAAGTCAAATGATGAAACAAGAGAAATGTATCCATATGATTTTGAACTAAGACTGAGATCAAAAATGGACGAAGATGGAGCTATAACATTAACTCAAGAAGTTGAAAATAAAAGCGAGAAGGAAATGCCTATATCAATGGGATTACATCCATATTTTAATGTGCCAGAAGGGAAAAAAGAGGAAATTAAATTTGATTTTGAAGGTGGAAATGAGATTGAAAATGCTCTTCAAGACTGGTTGGAAAATCCTGATAAAAAAAATGAAAAGGATTTTTTGAGAAGAATTGATAATCCAAAAGAAGAGATAAAAATTAATATTCCTGGAATTGGAACAATAAAAATGGATATATCAGAGGAATATGAAAAAATATGGATTTGGACAGAACGGGATAAAAATTTTATTTGTATTGAACCGGTAATGCGTGACAACAAAGATGGAAAAATAGTTGATGGTCCGAAAATGATAAAAAAAGATAAAACATTCTCAGCTAGTGTTAAATACGGTCTTGAGGATTAAAAAATATATTATAAAAAGATGATGCGATTTTTTAAAAAAATATTTATCGCTATTGTTGTAGGAGCAATGGCAACTATGTTTGCTATTCTGGCGATAAATTTTTATATTAACTCGCAAAGCAAGACTTATATTTTTCAGGATATGAATGATCTGCCGGAAACAAAAGTTGTTCTTATTTTGGGCGCAAAAGTATATGAGCGAGGGATTATGAGCGGTATGTTTCAGGATCGTGTTGAAACTGCGTTTGATCTATACGATAAAGGAAAGGTAGAAAAAATTCTCATAAGCGGTGATCATGGGAGAGAGGATTATGATGAGGTAAACACGGCGAAAGATCATTTATTGGACAAAGGCGTTGAGGGCGAGGATATTTTTTTGGATCATGCCGGTTTTGATACTTATGACAGTCTGTATCGGGCGCGTGAAATTTTTGAAGCTTCATCAATAATAGTGGTCACTCAAAATTTTCATTTGCCAAGAGCGGTCTATATCGGAAGAAAGCTTGATCTGGAAATTTATGGTCTGAGCGCTGACAGGCATTTATACGCTAATATTGATTATAATGAGTCGCGAGAAATACTGGCAAAAGTAAAAGCGTTTTTGGATATAACTTTGCGCGCCAAGCCTAAATTTTTAGGTGAGAAAATTCCAATTTCCGGTGATAGTGAAAAAAGTTGGGATGAAAAAGGTCTCTCTGCAGAGGACTGTGACGAGAAAGCGTGTGATTTGCCGGAGTCCTCTGACGAGAGACTCCAGCGGGGCGAAAGCGAGGAGGTCTTAGATATAAAAGAAGAAATAATTGAAGAAAAAAATGTCTTATTGAATGTTCCTTTTGCATCTCAGGCTCCATTTGGAAATTGGGACGATCCAAGAAAACAGGATGGCTGCGAAGAGGCGGCAGTGATTATGGCAATGGCGTGGGTTAACGGGGAAGAACTTGACCTAGAGTATATAGATTCTGAAATAAATTTAATATCTGCTTATGAGGAGGAAACTATCGGAAATTATCATGACGCTTCTGCTTTTGATGTTTCGGAAATTATTTTTAAGGGTTATTATAAATATGATTATATAGAAGTTAAATATGATATTGATAAAGAAGATATAAAAAAGGAACTTTTCAAAGGCAATCTTGCTATTGTTCCGGCAAACGGTCAAAAGCTCGGAAATCCAAACTATACTCCTCCCGGACCGACAACTCACAGTCTTGTCGTTATAGGGTATGATATTGATTTAAAAGAATTTATTACTAATGATCCGGGAACAAGACGCGGAGAAAAATATCGATATAATGAAGATGTTCTAGAGAACGCATTGCTGGATTATCCAACTGGAGATCACGAAGAAATAAAAGAAGAAAAAACAGCGATGATAATTATAAAAAAATAAAAACTCTTAAAATTAAATTTTCAAGAGCCAATTCTTTTTTTCAGCTTTTCTTTATTATGATCAGCTGTTGTTATCACACAATATTCTGCATGTTGTGTACGTATCTGGTGGGGTATTTCTCCTTCAATTAATAAAAGTTCGTTTCTACTATCCAGTATAATATTTTTTTTAAAGCCATTTACAAATATTTCTATTGCGAGCCATGCAGTGTGACATTTGGTTTTGTTCCAGATAATTTCTCTTTCTGGATGACTATGCATTGGTAGGTTGCTAGTATTTGGATTAAATACAAGCACTTTAGGCTTAACGGCTCTTAGTTTACCGTTTATTTTCCTGAAATCAAAAATATTTATTGGGTCTTCTTCTTTAAAAATATTGCTATTATTTTTTTTAGCAACATCTTTAATACAGATTATCATAGTAACCACTCCTCAATAACAAGTTTTACATTATAATGTCATTTTGTCAATAATATAATCCCAATGTCAAATTTTTGGAAAAAATTGAATAAGCCGATTCTGGCGCTGGCGCCGATGGCGGGATATACGAATTCCGCTTTTCGGCAGATATGCAAAGATTATGGAGCTGATGTTGTATATTCAGAAATGGCAAGTGCCGTGGCTTTGAATTTTGAAGGAAAGAAAACATTGAAATTTTTGAAATTTAACAAAAATGAAAAATATTATGTCGTTCAGATCTTTGGCAATGATCCGAAATATTTTCAAAATGCCGCAAAGGTTATAACTGAAAAAATAAAGCCGGATGGAATTGATATAAACATGGGATGTCCGGCAAAAAAAGTTTTTTCCAACGGGAGCGGCGCTGCGCTGATGGGTGATATTGAAAAAGCAAGGGAGATCATCAAAGAAACTTTAAAAGGGACTAATCTCCCAGTATCAATTAAGATCAGAGCAAAAGTTGGAAATGTTACTGCTTATAA
>JAGLOZ010000067.1 GCA_023137595.1 Minisyncoccota bacterium
GCGGGCCGGTTGTTTTGGAAATAAATGCGCATGCGGGGCTTTCAATTCAAATTGCCAATTTATCTCCGCTTAAATATCGATTGCAAAAAGTAAACGGATTAAAAGTAAAAAACGAAGCGCACGGAATTAGGATCGCTCAAGATTTGTTTGGCGGAGAGGTTGAAGAAGAAATCGAAGACATTTCCGGCAAGCAAGTTCTTGGAATTATTGAAACGATTAAAATTAAATATAGTGAGGGAATTAGGAATCATGAATTAGGAGTCATAAATAAAGAGAATAAGGATGCAAGTGGCAAAGATAGCGAAAAAACAAAGAAAGAAGAAACAGTTATTGAAGAAAAAGAATTAAAAGCAAAAATTGATACTGGAGCAGATTTGTCTTCAATCGACAAAAGTTTGGCGAAAGATCTTGGATACGCGGAAATTATTGAAGAATTTGATGAGGCAATAAGAAATCTTGAAATTGGCACCAACGTAACAAAAGAAAATTTGGATGAGAAAATCAAAGACAAGCTTGAAAAATGGGGAGATAATATTGATACTGTTATTATAAGATCAAGTCATGGCATTTCTTATAGGCTGGTTATAAAAATGAACATAGTCTTGTCTGGCGTGGAAATTATTTCCAGAATGTCCATTACAGACCGAAGCAATCTTGAGTTTCCAGTTATAATTGGCAGAAGAAGTCTCGGAAGATTTTTGGTTGATCCCAGCAAGGCGCAAGCGTACACGCTGCCAAAAAAGAATTCTGGATTTTATAACGACAAAAAAAGAAAAGATATTGATCAGATCATAAAAGATATTTTAAGAGCGGAAAAAATTGCGTCAGAAGAAAATATAGAGAATAGGAAAAAAATTATAGAACTATCCCAAAGAATAAATTCCGTTGCGGGGAAGTTTAACGATGTATTTTTTCTGATAACGCCGTTTGGGAAGAGAAGAAGAAACTATTCCGTGGAGATGAATGAATTTATTGAAAAAATAAATGAAAAAGATTATAATCCAACTTTTAAATATGTTAATTTAAACAGTGTCAAAAATGAATATTTTGAAAGCGTGCTTGATGATTTGGATAAAATCTGTAAAGTAATAAAATTCGAAGAAAGCGAAGCAGTCAAAAGAATTATGCAAGAGTCAGTTTTGCTTGCCCAAAACAAAATTAATTTTTTGAAAGCAGTTAAAAATAAGGAAGAAAAAAGAGCTTTTGAATATGCGAAGAAAGCCTATGGAGATATTGACGACAATCTTGTCAAAAAGGCTGAAGAAACTTATAAACAGCTTTTGACGGAAAAGGCAGAAGAAAATTATGATGATAAAGTTCTTGAATTAAAAAAGAAAATATTTAATTCAAAACAAACAGTGAATAAATTCAAAGAAGTTCTGGCAATTATGGATTTAAATGATTGGGATGTCGTTTCTGACAATAAAACTTTTCAAATTGATGTAAAATTTGAATCACTGAAATATAATAAACCGACAATTGTTATTCCTCAGAAAAGAAAATTAAATGGCATAAATTTGGCAAAAAAGATAGTTCATGAAATAGTTCATCTTAAGACAAATAGCAATAATAAAAATCTTGGATTTGGTGGAGTTATATTTGGAAGGGATTACGAGCTTTACCAAGAAGGGATTGCAAAAATTTTGGAAAATGATTATATAAATGATATATTCGGAACAAAAAAAGAGTTGCCCAGCCCTTATTATATTTTGGCTATGAATAAGGTTAAAAGCGGTTTTAATTATCACCAAACATTTGATTATATATATAATTTAAAATTAGAAGAATATAAATCTAAGAATGTTGAAAAAGAAACAGCAGAAAAAATGTCTCTCAATGAATCTTTGCTTGTTTGTAAAAGAATATTCAGGGGATTCAGAAAAAGTCTGTCAAAAGGCGGCGCGTATTTTCCGAAAGACAAAATGTATTTTGAAGGCGAGATGTTGGCTAAAAAATTGTATAACGAAAATTTGTACAGCTATCTGTTATCAGCGAAGATTGACCCATATCTATTGCCGCTGTTCATTGAGCTGGGCGTAATAGATAGGAATAAGATTAAGTATGACTTGAAAAATGATTTGGAGGTTTATAGGAAATTATTTTTAAGTTTATAAAAAATATTATAAATTATATGGATAAGCAAAAAAATATAATACTATTTTTGGGGAGCGCTTATAACAGTAATGTTGATGATGTAGTAAATTTTGAGAAATCACAAAACAGGAAATTCAGAACTGCAATTTTAACTTCAAAAGAGATTGACTTGAATGAAAAACCGCCGAAACAAAAAGGAATGGAGGAAAGATTTGATTTTATTTTAAGATGCGATACAAAAGATGTAAAAGAAATAAAAAGGGCGCTGAAGCCTATAAAGAATGAGATTCTGCTGGTTTTCTGCTATTTTGAATCATGGATGCTGCTGTACGCAAGATTGGTGAAATTATTGCCAGGTGTTAATATGCCAACAGCAAAGGCATTGAGGATTTGCAATAGCAAGTTTGAAATGCGAAAAAAATTCATAAAATATTATCCGGAAATTACTCCAAAATTTATGCTTATTAATGAATCTCAAAAAGCTGAAGAAATTGCGAAAAAAATTGGATTTCCATGCATAACAAAACCTCTAAGTCTAACAAAAAGTAGATTAGTTATAAGATCTAACGATACAGAGGAATTGAGGGATAATTTGAATAAAACTTTTAAAAAAACAAATGAAATTTATAAGAGAGTGCATTCTGAAAGTATCCCACAAGTTTTAGCTGAAGAATATATGAAGGGAGATATGTATTCTATTGATGCTTATGTAAGCCCGAAAGGCAAAATGTATCTGACTCCCATTGTTAGGGTTGTGACCGGAAAAGATATTGGAATCAATGATTTTTTCAATTATTATAGATCAACTCCTGCGGCAATAAGCATAAATGAAGAAAAGAAAGCAAGACTTGTTGCTATAAAATCATTAAAATCAGCAGGACCAACTGCGATTACAGTGCACATAGAACTTATGAGGATTATTAATGGAAAATGGAAAATTGTTGAACTTCAAACGAGGCCTGGGGGATATAGAAATGAAATGTTGAAACTATCATATGGGATCAAGCATTATGAGAATGATTTTTTAAATAGGATGGGCAGAAAACCGATTATTCCTCAAAAAGTAATATCTTACACGGCAGTATTTGAAATTTTTCCGGAAAAGGAAGGTAAACTCATCGCGATTAGAGGCATTGAAAAGATGAAAAAATTGAAGTCATTTCTAAGATACGAACAGGCAAAAAATATAGGCGATATGTGCGGATATTCGCGCGATGGATATACTTATGTTTTACAGGTAGTTTTGAATCACAAGAATAAAAAAGTTTTTTATGAGGATTTGGTTGATATAAAGAGAATAATAAAAATACAAGTAAAATAATAAAAATTTAATAAGAAAATTAACAAAGGCTTATGAAAAAAAAATATATTTTTAGTAAAACAAAAAAAGGCGAAGATAAAAATATAATACTATTTATAGGTGATGTTTTTAATATCAATATTGATGATGTAGAAAATTTTGAAAAATCTCAAAAAAGAAAATATAGAATTGCTCTTGTAACGTCTCATGATCTTGATTTGAACAAAAAAGCCAAGCAAAAAGGTGTTGAAAAAAGACTTGATTTTATTTTGAGATGTAACACAAGAAATATAACAGAAATTAAAAAAGCAATAATACCAATTAAAAATGAAGTGGTAATAGTTTTTTGCTATTTTGAATCATGGATGCCCTTGTATGCACGACTTGAAAAACTTCTTCCAAATGTTAATTTGCCAAGTAAAGAATCGTTAAAAATATGTAATAGTAAGTTTGAAATGAGAAAGAGGTTTATTAAATATTGTCCTGAAATTACTCCAAAATTTATGCTTGTGAATAAGCTTAAGGAAATTAAAGACGTTGCTCAAAAAATTGGATTTCCTTGTATAACAAAGCCTCTCAATCTTACAAAAAGCAGATTGGTTATTAAATCAAATAATAGCAAAGAGTTAAAAAATAATTTAAAGCACAGTTTTAAAAAAATAAAAGAGGTCTATAAAAAAGTTAATTCTGAAAGCAGGCCAATGATTTTAGCTGAAGAATATATGGAAGGAGATCTTTATTCCATTGATGCTTATGTAAGCCCGAAAGGCAAAATATATTTAACTCCCATCGTCAGGGTTGTAACTGGAAAAGATATTGGGATTGATGACTTCTTTAATTATTATAGAGTTACTCCAGCTGTTGTGAGCAAAAAAGAAGAAAAAAAAGCACAAGAAGCAACAGTTAAGTCTATAAAAGCTACTGGTCCGACTTCAGTTACAATCCATTGTGAACTTATGCGAACATTTAATGGTTTTTGGAAGGTTGTGGAGATACAAACTAGACCTGGAGGATATAGAAACGAGATGCTGGAGCTTTCTTTCGGAATTAAACATCATGAAAATGATTTTCTAAACAAAATAGGCAAAAAGCCAAATATTCCTAAAAAAATAAAATCATATACTGCGGTATTTGAAATTTTTCCGGAAAGGGAGGGAAGGTTAGTTTCAATTGATGGGCTTGAAAAAGTAAAAAAAATAAAATCATTTCAAAGATATCAACAAATAAAAGAAATTGGCAGTATGTGTGGTTATTCTAAAGATGGACATATTTATGTTTTATTAGTTGTATTGAATAATTATAATAAAAATATTTTATATAAAGATATTAAAAAAATTAAAGATATAATAAAAATTAATGTTGAATAAGAATATATATTTATGAATAGGAGTATCAAAACTTATGAAAAAATTATTAAACATAAAGCTTATAAATAACATAGAAGAAGCAAAAAATGTTTGGAATAAATTAACTCCAAACAAATTTCTTTGCGATAATTGGGATTATCGTTATTGTTTCTATAAATATTTC
Organism: Minisyncoccota bacterium; assembly: GCA_023137595.1. GTDB lineage: Bacteria > Patescibacteriota > Minisyncoccia > JAHIHE01 > JAGLIN01 > JAGLOZ01. The sequence continues at coordinate 4,925 of JAGLOZ010000067.1, forward strand.
AATTATCCATTATATTTTTATGTGGGATTTGACAAGGAAGAAATTGTTGGCTTGTTTCCTCTCCAGTTCAATGAAGATGAAAAATATCTGGAGTTTTTTGGCGGCGGTTTTATGAGAGACAATCGTGTTTTTATAAAACCGGGATATGAAAATAATATTAATCAATTTTATAGTGCTATTACTCAACCAATCAAGCTCAAGAGTATTGTTGGCGAAGATCAATTTACAAAATCTTTTGATATTTATAAATATAAATATGTCGTAGAACTTTCTGGCATTAGTAGCGCAGATGATTATTTAAATAAAAATTTTAAAGCAAGATCAAGGAAAAAATTACAAAAAAAGGTAGAAATGAGCGAGTGTTTAAATCCTGTAATAGTTGAAAATAACTATGAGGACCTAGATTTAATGTTTGAATTAAATAAAAAAGCATTTGGAGAAAAATCATCATTCAATAAGCCATATCGCACAGAAGCGTTTAATGATTTGTTTAAATTAAATTTTGATATCCATTTACTTTCTTATGTTATTAACGAGAAAAAAGAAGCTGTTTCTTTCTCTATAAAATATAACAATGTTTATAATTATATAAATACTGGATCTAATAAGAACAATGAGATTAATCTCGGAAGTTATATTATATATAAACAAATAGAAAGAGCTATTAAATTTAAGGCTAAATATTTAGATGCCGGAATGGGAGATTTGGGCTGGAAAGAAATATGGCATTTAGAAAAAAAGCCTCAATATTCTTTTGAGAAAAAATAACAAAAGATTTATGTATAAAAATAAATTTATGGCGCAAAATTTAAAATCTGTAATAACTAAGATAAAAAAAGCTGAAAAAGGCAATAAGAAAAAAAACACAAAAGAGTTAAATATATTAATAAAATACTTGAAAGAAATTAGTAAAGTGATAGATAAATATGACGAAATTCTTTTTTTTATTCAACCAAGGGGTAAAAATTATGTGAGTTACGAAAAAGAGTTTTCAGTGTTTCTGAAAAAGATAAAAATAAATCATCAGTATTGTCCTGTTTTTACTTATCCTGAAATTGAAAAAATAGACATCAAAAATATCAATATTGTTGCGTTGCGGCTTAACAAGATAAAAGAGAAAGCTAAAAAGGAATATGTTTGTGATGATGTTCATGAAATAATTTTTGAATTATTGGAGATAGCTGAAGCTAAGGTATGTTTTCTTAAAAAATTAAAGCTAAAAAATTTCAAAAAAGCATTTGAATTTTCCAAAATTATTTATGGGGATATTGATAAGGAATTATATAGAAAAGCCAATGAGGCATATAAGGAAAAATTAAAATTTTTAAAAAATAGACCAGATAAAAGCGAATTAGAAAAAAAATTAGAAAAAATAAGTTTTAATGAGACAGAAGTAAAAAAATATTTTGAGCTCGCGTTAAAAAAAACTGGATTAAATAACAATTATAAAGTTTTTATAGATGGCAAAATTTCTAGTGTAAAAATTAATGAAAAAGATCCTGAACATTGTTGTCCCGTCATTTCAATACCATCCGAGATTGAAGTTAATGGAATAAGGTTAATGCAATTAATTGCACATGAAATAGGGAAACACGCAACTACTAACTATTGTCATAAAAAACAAGGACTAGCAATTGAAATAGGAAGAAATTGGAATGTTTATAATGAGGGCTTGGCAAAAAGAAATGAAAATGATATAAAAAAAATAATGCTTGGAAGTTTATATATGGACTCCGAAATTGATTTTTCAATGTACTATATTTTAGCAATAGAGAAAATTAAAAAAGGATGGAATTTTAATAAAGTATATAAATATATATACGAGAAGTGTTATAAAGAAAATTTATATGAATGTGATTATTATAGTAAAAAAAAATTAGACAAAAGAGCTGAATTAGAAAAAGAGAGTGAAAAAAAATCTATAGATTTGTCAAAGAAAATTTGCATGAGGGTTTTTAGAGGATTTAATCCAAAAAATGGGGAGATGTATTTTCCAAAAGATAAGATTTATTTTGAAGGAGAAGTCATGATTCAGGAATTAAATAAAATAAAACATAGAAAAAAGTTAGAAAAATATTTATATTTATCCAGAGCTGATGTTAAATATGTTCCAGCATTGATAAAAATAGGAGCATATAAATACGAAAAAGATTTTAGTAGAATGAAGGAAATTGCAGAGCGTTTATGGAATAACAAAGAATTTCGTGAAAGTATTTTGAATTATAAAAAAATAAGGGGAAATATTAAATAACAAATTTAAAAAACATGAAAAAAGAAATGTCGTATTTGGATATAGCTTCTGATATAAAAAAAACAAAAGCAGAAGAAGCGGTTGACGATGCTGTCGATGAAACTATAACAGAAGATATTGCAAAAACGGTTTTAGACAAAATGTCTTATTTAAAGAATGAAGACGAAATAGAAAAACTTGATAAAGCTAAATCTTTAGTTAAAGACTTGGATATAAATATTAGTATAATAGAAAAGCGAGAAGCGAAGAAACAATTGATTGAATATTCAAATAGAATTAATGATATTGTAAAGCCGTATGGTCCAAGAGCTCTTGTTGAGCCGAAAGGAGAAGGAGAGAGGAGCTATGACGAAGAATTTAATGTATTTTTTGAAAAAATAAAAGACCATCTAGATGAAGATCAAGAGGTTTCTATTGAAAAATATATTGAAAAATGTTCTAAGGAAAAACAAGAAATTACTGATGAAGAATATACTGAGATGTGTCCGACTTTTATTTATCCAGAAATAGAAAAACTTGACGAAGAAAAACTCAAAGAAACAAGTAGTGAATTAGAAGATATTGAAAAGGAAATAAATATTGAATGTGAAAATAAAAATACTAAAAAAATTCTTGATGAATTATTGTTATCATCCAACGCTTTGATAAATTTTTGCATAAATAAAAAAAATGGCAATGACGATAATGCTTTTGAACAGATTAAGATTGTGCATAATGATATAAATGGTAATTTATGCCAAAGCGCAAATGATATATACAAAGAAAAATTAAAATTTTTTAAAAACAGACCAGAAAAAGGGGAATTAGAAAAAAAATTAGAGAATACTATGTTTGACGCGCAAAGCATAAAAACTGTTCTTGAGCTGGCTCTTATAAAAGGAGAATTATCTGATGCTGGATATAAAGTAGTTATTGATAAAAATGTTACAGGTATTATAGTTGATACTAATGATTGTCCTGTTGTTCTAATCCCTTCTAATGCGGAAAAAAACGGACTTCAATTAATTAGACTTGTCGCGCATGAAATAGGCAGGCATGTAACTACTAATATTTATAATGAAAAGCAAGGATTTAATGGAACAATGGGAAAAGGATGGGATGTTGTAAATGAGGGAATATCAAAGAGAAGTGAAGTAGAGGTGGCAAAAGAAATACTTGGGGAAGAATTTTGTGATTTTGAAATCAGCGCTGAGCCATATTACATCTTAGCTATGGAAAAAATCAGAGGAGAAAAAAACCAAGATGGGGAATATAAAAATGGTTGGAATTATGCGAAAACATTTAAATATATATATAATTTAAAACTCAGAGAAGAATTATGTAGAAATGAATATTTTAACATAAAGGAAAAACTAAAAAATCTAGATGATAATGAGAGAAAAGATTTAATAGAAAAGCTTGAAGAAATCAAAGAAAAAAGCGCAGAGATTGCAAAAAAAGTAGCCAAAAAAACTTGTCTTAGAACTTTCAAGGGCTTTGATCCTAAGGGAGGGGGGATGTATTATCCACAAGACAAAATATATTTTGAGGGTGAGGTTAAAATGTTGGAATTAGAAAAAGCAAAATCCGTAGAAGAGTTTGAAGAATGTTTACGATTATCAAGGGTTGATCCTGAGTTTGTTCCATATCTGATCAAAATGGGAGCTTATACTTATAAAAAAGGTCTTCAAATTGCAAAAGATGTTGCGAAAGAGATTTGGAAGGATGAGGAATTGCCAATAAAAGAAACAATGCAAGGAAACAAAAGATATGAATTGTTCTTGCCATATTTGAGCGAATTTATGGAAAAATATTATAAAGATGAATTATATAATCTCTATGATCAAGAAAATAAAAATAATGAATAAAATTAAATATAAAAATAATACGAAGAAAACATTCAGATTAACAGGCACTGGGAGTGCTGGAAAGAGATTATGAGTAAAGATATAATCAAATTGAAAGGCGAGGAGTAGAAATTTTTAGAATCTAAAAACAGGAAGATATGCCATCCTGTTTTGTTTTTTGAAAAAATTTCAAAAAACTTTTTCCATCGCGATTTTAAACCAGACGGTAAAACAGTCTGGATTTTTTTTGATTTCTTTTTTTAAGCTTTCCAAATCAATCCATTTGTAATCATCCGCTTCTTCGGGATTGAGATTTGGCTGACCGTCAAATCTGCCGGTGAAAACATGGTCGTATTCATGTTCGGTCAGGCCATTGTCAAATTTTGCTTTATATATAAAATCGCCGATTTCTTCCAGTCCACAATCAAATCCCATTTCTTCTTGCAATCTTCGGTGTGTTGCTTCTTCTAATTGTTCTTCGTGTCTCGGATGGCTGCAGCAAGTATTTGTCCAAAGCCCGCCGCAATGATATTTTGCTTTCGCTCTTTTTTGCAAAAGCATTTCATTTTTGGAATTAAAAACGAAAATAGAAAACGCACGGTGCAATTTTCCGTCCTGATGAACTTTCATTTTTTCTCCCGTTCCGATTTCCCGATCATTTTCGTCAACTAAAATAATTTCTTCTGGCATATTTTTGTTGTTATTTAGATTAACGATATTATTATGAAAGTTGTTGTTTAAATTGTCAATAAAAAAATGGCAATCAGAAAGATTAAAATAAAGAAAAAGAGGAGAGCGCCTTGATTTTTTGTTTGCGGAAGCAATGATATTTGCTATAATAAAACAAAGAAATCTTTTTAAAAAACTAATGAAATTTTATGGAAAAAATAAATAAAATTATCTTGGCGGGACTGTCAGTTTTATTTTTATTCATGCTAATAATAATTATTGTCAGTATTAATATCAGTGATTATGGCTCATTTCTTAATAAAGAAAGACAAATAACAAAAGATAACTTAGAAGAGTTAAAAAATATTGACAGCGATGAGGACGACCTAAGCGACTTTGACGAAATTTATGTTCATAAAACAAATCCAAATGACAGCGACACGGATAAAGACGGATATGCGGATGGTTCAGAAGTGGAGAATGGATATGATCCATTAATATCGGATTTGCTCATTATAAAAGATCCCGCTGAAACTGAAATAAGTATAAATGCCAGCGAATATGAGACAAAAGGAAGCAATTCTTTTCTGATTGAAAAAATTGAAATGGAGATAACCAATTCGCAAAATGAAGCAAAGAAAATCTTGATAGACGATTTTAAAAAGGGAGATTTGAATTGGAGCTATATCTTAAAGGCTGAAAGCGGCGATTTGACAGAAGGGAAAAATCTTATTACAGTTTTGGCTTATCAGGAAAATAAAATAACAAAAAAAGAAATAATAATAAACACGGCACTACCTAAAGATGAAAGAATGGAAAAAATCAGTGTCAATTGGAGAGAAGAGCTTGTAAAAATGGACAATGAATGCGAAGAAAAACATTGCCAGT
>JAGLOZ010000068.1 GCA_023137595.1 Minisyncoccota bacterium
AAGTAGAAAGAAAAATAATAAAAAATGGAGAAGATCCATTTGAAAAGATAAGAGGCGCGGAGGGAAACTTTTTAAAGGGCTTGGATTTTATCTCAGTGAATTTAGAAGGTCCAATAACGGAAAACACTCAATGTCAAAAGAAAGCGTATAGTTTTAGATTCTTGCCAAAAACAGCGAAACTGCTTTTTGAAAATAAAATCAACATTGCGAACTTGGCCAACAACCATTCTTTTGACTGCGGGAAAAAAGGAGTGAGCGATACTAAAGAAAATTTGGATTACTTTGGGATAGATTATTTCGGCGGAGACAAATTGAGCAATAGCTATGTTATTAAAGAGGTGGGTGGCAAAAAAACCGCTTTTGTCGGGATTGACGATACTTTTAGGAGAATAAATATAAATAATTTTTATCAGTTAATTACTGATTTGAAAAAAGAAAACGATTACCTCGTCGTAAATATCCATTGGGGATATGAATACAATAAACTGCCATCAAAAAGACAAACAGAAATAGCTCATAAACTTATAGATAGCGGAGCGGATGTAGTCATTGGTCATCATCCGCACATTATCCAGCCGATGGAAATATATAAAAACAAAGCGATTTTTTATTCGTTGGGTAATTTTGTTTTTGATCAAATTCCGAAAGAGACAAATGAAGGATTTGGAGTTGGAATTATTCTAGGCGATAAGATAAATAAATTCTATCTATTTCCATATGAAATTATAAATTATAAGCCGACCCTTTTCTCATGTCAGAAGGCGGAAAAATTCTGCGATAGTTTTTTAAAAAATGTAGAAACAAGCGTTGTCTGTCAATTTGAAATTTTTTATTAATAAATTAAAATGCCTATTGTTTTCAAAAACCTTAAAAAAGAATATCTCGTTGTTTTTTTAATGTCTGTTTCTGTTGTTTTTTCGGGGAGTTTGATCGCGCCGATCGAGCAGAGGTTTATTTCCAGCTTGACTGAAAATAGTGTTTTGATGGGGTTTACTTTTGCTCTTGGAACTCTGAGCTTGTCTTTGATCGCTCTTATTTTTGCGCGGCTTTCCAGGACTTATGGTAAAAACAAATTTATAATTGCCGGCGCGGCGATGGGAATTTTATATCCGTTGATCTATGCGACTTCTACGAACATTTTGCAATATATGGGAGGCAAGATGGTCTTTGGTTTTGCCGGCGCGGCGATGGGACCGCTTTTGATCGCTTATCTTCAGGAGCATCTTTCAATAGAAAAAAACCAAGGAAAACTTTTAGGATATTTATATTCGGCTCAATCAATTGCCGGTAGCTTTGGCGCAATTTTTGGCGGGTTTGTGGCTGACAGATATTTCTTGGGAGCGCCTTATTATTTGCAGTTTGCAGTTCTTTTAATTCCCTTTTTTCTTGCCTTGAAATTTTTTGGCAGAAGGAGAGTTGAAACTAATGGAGGTTTGGCTTCCAGTGTGGAGGCCAAGCATTCGTTAGCAAAACATCACAGCTATTTATTTAGTATTAAATATATTTTATCAAAGCCATATCTTGTTTATCGCTTTCTTTTCGAAATTCCATTCAGAATGATGTGGTCTGTGGAGATTATTTTATATCCTCTGATCATTCTTTCTTTTATTGATTCAAATACTGTGATAGGAAGCGTATTTGCGACCCAGGGGGTTATAGCAATGATCGTTCTTCCTTTCGCGGGAAAGTTGGTTGATAAAAGATCATATATGACCGGAATGAGATGGGCTTTTTTTCTAATGGGAATTTCAACCTTTGTGATGGCTTTTTCTATAAGTTTATCTATGTTTTGGATATTAGCGGGGCTATTCTCTGTTGGACTTGCGATAGGCGGTCCAGCAAGAGGAGTTTTGGAGATTAAAAATATTGAAAGTGAGCACAGGGCAGAAATTATTGCTGTTCTAACCATATTTGGTTATTTGCTTGAAGCATTGTCTCCGTTTTTGGCAGGAATACTTTTAACTATGCTGAATCCTAAAATGGTTTTGCTTTTTTATGCTCTTTTAATATGGTTGTTTTTTGGAATTGCAACAGTGGTTTTGAAAATAAAATTAAAGTCTAAATAATCACTAAACTATGAATATCAAGGAAATAAAACTTTTTTATGCTAGTAATGGCTTTTTTAATTTTGCCAGTTCAATAGTTGGTATTTTTATACCCATATATTTATTTGAAAAAGGGTATTCATTGTCTTTTATTATATTATTTTTTGTTTTAGTTCAATTTAGCCGTTTGATCTTTCTACCAATTAGTGCCTGGCTTTCAAGCGCTATCGGAGCAAAAAAAGTTATTAGTCTTTCGTTTATTGCATCAATAATATTCTATTTGATATTAGATAAAATTGATCATTTATCAAATGGATTTTATTTAAGCGCTTTAATATATGGAATGGTTCAGGCATTTTTATATTTGCCATTTCTTGTTCATTTGTCAAAGATGTCTCCCGATAATGATCGTGGTAAAATTCTTGGAAAACTTAATATATATTCAGCAATCGCAGGAGCCCTAGGGCCAATTTTTGGAGGAATAATAATAAGCAGTTATGGATTTAGTGCGGGATTTTCAATAGTTATCCTTTTTCTTATTCCTGCTGTTTTAACGCTATTATTAACTCCTGAAATATCAAAGATCAGGAAAATTAATTTTAGGCTTATAAATATTAAAAAAATCTATCCGGATCTAATCGCCAATGGTTTTTTGAATTTTCAAATCTATTTAGGATATGTGGTTTGGTCTATTTTTATCTTCTTGATTGTTTCAGAATATGACAAAATAGGATTAATTCAGACAATTTCTTTGTTTGTGTCTATTGCAGTATTTTATATCTTAGGTATTTGGGTGGATAAATTTGATAGAAAAAAAGTTTTAATGTGGGGGAGCTTGATTAGCGTTTTTGCTGATCTAATGAGAGTGTTTGCCAGTTCATTTGCCAGCATTCTTCTTTTAAACACTTCTTCAATTGCTTTTGAAAAAGCAAAAAGAATGGCTTGGGATGCTAAAATTCAAGAGCATATGGACAGAGAGCCTCGCACAGAATATGTTTGCTTTTTTGAAATGGGCGGAGCATTCGTGACTTTTATTTTTCTTATTCTTTTTATGTTATTGATCCAATCTCTTTCGTTAAAAGACGCTTTATTTTGTGGAATTATTGTAAGTTCATTGTCGGGTATATTCATAAATTTAATCAGAAAATAATTTTTAATGCTAAAAATATGTTTAATAAAGAAGATTTTCCAAAACAAGAAAAAGAGAAAACGCGCGAAGAACTTTTTGAAGACTTGATAAGCTCTCTGGAAAAACAAGGAGTACCAATAATCAGACACGAAAAAATAGAAGAAGGCGAAGAAGGAGTTGAGTTGAGAATAGAAGACGAAAAATTAATCATTGAGCAGGAATATGGCAAAGAAAGAATAAATGGTTTAGGGCGTGATAAAAAAGAAAAAAGCAATTGGACTTGTTTAAACCAAAAGTGGATTGAGCTTACAGGGAAACAAAAAGAAATCGCTGAAAGGGAAGGAGTTGACATAAAAGAAGTTGAGGGTGAAGAGGGAACTAAAAAATGTTTTTCAAAATTTGTAAAAGAAAATAGAAAATTTGACTCAAATCAAGTTTTGGCTCTTGGAATAGATTTTCCTGGAATAGAAATTGGGAAAGTTGAAGGGAAGGAAAACATAGTAAAAATACGAATACTTCCAGATCATCCAGTGACGGCACTCGCCAAACTTTTAGGAAAAATGGATAAAGTTGATTTGAGAGGAGGATTTAATAACTGGTGCGAAGAAGAAAAAAATGAAAGGAAAAATGGAAAAGAGATTAAGGGAAATCTCAAAGAGGTTGATGGTTGGCTGGAATGTGAAATAAAATGGGACGGAGAACCTGTTCAATGCAAAATTGCGATTTTGGACATTGAAGGAAGCTGGGATGAAAATAAATGGGCAGACGGACCGCAAAAAATGGAAATTGATTTAGAAAAAGAAAATAAGGGAGAATAAAAATTGCCGTTATAATTCTACTTTTCCAGTTCATAAAATCATGTGAAAGCTATCATCTATTGAGACAAACTGGATTTCCGTTTTCACGGGAATGACAAATTTTTTGTTAATCCGTAATTAAAATAAAATTTATACTGAACCTGCCTACCAGACAGACAGGTTTATTTTAGTATTTAGCATGACAAGTTTACTGTTTAACAATTGTCATATTTAAGCTATAATATAATCAGATGTGTATCGTCTGGTTATTACGCAAATTCTTATTTAAAACACATAAAACGAATTTTATGCCACAATCGTTCAAAATACTTTTCGTCACAACCGACCTGTCTCCCTTTTCAAAGGCGGGCGGGCTTGGTGATGTTTCAAGATCTTTGCCAAAAGCTCTTTCAAGAATGGGTCATGATGTCAGGGTTATTGTGCCCCGACACGGAGTCATAGATGAAAAAAAACACAACATAAAGCTTGTAAAAGATAATTTAAAAGTAAAGATCTCAAAAAATACTGAGATAAATTTCAGGATAAAAAAGGGAAATTTAGGAAAAGATCTGCCAGTTTGTTTTATAGACAAGTTCAAATATTTTGGAGGGAGAAACAAGATCTATGGATATAAGGACGAAAATCAGCGTTTTATGTTTTTTAACTTTGCGGTCTTTGAAGCTATTCGGAATATGGATAATTGGGTTCCTGATATAATTCATTGTAATGACTGGCATAACGGGCTTATTCCGTATTTGTTGAAAACTAAATTTCGCAAAGAAGAAATTTTCAAAAAAACAAGAACAATTTTTACGATTCACAATCTCACTTTTCAGTTTGGCAAAGACTGGTGGACGGTGGACAAAAAAGAGC
>JAGLOZ010000069.1 GCA_023137595.1 Minisyncoccota bacterium
AACACCTTAGGGCCCTTTATACCCAGAATGACAGAATTAAGAAAGTTCTAATTATCAAATAGGGTTAAATTGTGTATGACCCATTAGAACTAATAAAGATGTCCAAAACAGCCTGTGCATAACAAATTTGCGTAAGGTTATGAATATAGCTATCATATCAATAGTTAGAAAAATAACTATTTTTTGATATTTTTACTAACTAACTTAAAGCCATGAATACACAAAATAATCAAGGTGTTGGCCCTGAACAGAAAAAACAACAGAATGCTGGTCAATGCCGCGAAAAAGATAATTCCTTGTGGATTTTGATAGGAATGACAGTATTTCTATTTCTTGTTTCTGTCGGATCATATAGCTATTTTATAGGTTCGGGGAATATTGTTTCAAAGGATTTTTCAGTTAGTGAATTTCAAAGTATTAACCTTGAAGCTTCTGGCAATATATATCTTACTCAGGATGAACAGCAATCAGTGAGAATTGAGGCGGAAGATAAAGTTTTTAAATTACTGACGGTTAATGTTGAAAATGGAAAGTTGACGATCTCCTTAAAGCGTTATCTTGTATTGATGAAGCCTATTAAGATATACATTTCAATGAAGGAAATTGAAAATTTAGAAATTGGCGGATCAGGCAGTATGGTTGGTCAGTCAAAAATAAACGCAGATACGCTTAAATTGTTGATAGAGGGTTCTGGATCTTTCGATTTAGATTTGACTGCCAAAGATCTCAATACTTCTATAATAGGTTCAGGTAAATTAGATTTGAATGGTTCTGTTGATAATCATAATGCCGAAATTGAGGGGTCGGGCAATATAAAAGCATTTGAACTTTTGACTGAAACGTCTGATATAGAAATATCCGGTTCCGGAAATGCTGAAATTTACGCGTCAAAGCAGCTGGATATAGACATTTCAGGAAGCGGTAACGTTTTTTATAAAGGTGAGGCAACGGTTACTCAAGAGATTTCGGGATCGGGTAATGTGAAGAAGAGATAATATCCAAAAATATCAGGATTTGTATGTATCGGGGAAAATATAAAGTTTAATAAATTAAGAAAAAAATATGAAACAAAAAAAACTTTATCGATCACAAACGGACCGCGTTTTGTTCGGTGTTTGCGGCGGGCTTGGAAAATATTTTGGAATTGATCCGGTCATCTTCAGAATATTATTTGTATTATTTTTCTTTATTGATGGAGCCGGACTTATTGCTTATCTGATTATGATCTTGATCATTCCAGGTGAAAAAGGTATTAGAAAAGACGACAAAGAGAAAGGAGAGGTGGATGAGTTTGCGGAAAAAATTGAAAAAAGTGCGGGAGAATTTGCAAACAAGGTAGAAACAGGCGAGTTTATTCCGAGAGGGAAATCCGCTAATTATTTAGGCATCTTTATCATTTTTATCGGATTATTCTTTTTGGCAAGAGAAACTTTTCCTTTGCAATGGTTATTCCACAGTGACATCGTTTTGCCATTTGCCATAATATTATTAGGTCTGTATATTGTTTTAAAAAGTAAAAAATAAATATGGAAAATGATAATACCGAGCAAAACAATGATCAAGGGCAAAAGCATTTTGAAAAAGAACAGCCATCCTGTGATCGTCAAAACAAAGGATTTAATTTCGGCAACCTATTCCTGGGTTTGATCATTTTGTCCGTCGGGATATTTTATCTTTGTAGAAATTATGGCTGGCTTCCGGAAAATTTGAATTTGGAAATTTTGCGGCTTTGGCCGGTTCTTATTATCGCCGTTGGTTTGTCGCTTCTCAGCAGCAAGGGCTTCTTGTCAAAAACAATTGGTTTTGTAATTTTTCTGATCGTAATTACAATTACATCGTTCATTATATTCTATGGGGTTAAAAACGATACCAAGCCTATCTTAAGTGAGAATCCTTTTAGAATTGAAAGAAGTGAGAAAACGAATTATTCATCTATTGTGATCAAGAGCGGAGTGGGAAAAGTGAATATCACAGGCGGATCGGAAGAACTTGCTGAAGGTAATTTGAGATCCAATATTTCAAATCTCAAAATTGATAATGACACATCAAGTGAAAAACAAAAATTGTCTCTGGAGGTTGAAAGCAGGGACAGGATAGAATCGCTAAGTAAGATCGAAAATGATCTGACAGTGAAGCTGAGTTCTGAGCTGCCCACGGATATTTCTCTGAATTTGGGAGTAGCTGATACAAGGCTTGATCTCAGAGAGGTGTTGGTTAATGATCTTGACATTGAAATTGGGGTCGCAAGTTTGGATTTGATCATGGGAGACAGAGCTGAAATAGCAAGAGTAAATTTGAGATCAGGCGTAAGTTCTGTCAAAATTAGCTTGCCTGACAATGTCGGGTCAAGGATAATTATCAAGGAAGGACTTTCGTCAAAACAGTTGAAAGATCTTGAAAAAATTGATGATAAAACCTATCAAACTGTAAATTACGACGAAGCGGAAAAGAAAATTGAAATAGATCTGGACATAGGGCTTTCTAGACTAGAAATTAAACATGATATCCAGAAACATTAGTTGATCGCTAAGGAATTTCAATAATTTATCTAATCGCAAGCGGCATTATACAATGTCTCTTTCAAATTCTCTTTGCTCCTGCCTGTCCTGTAGATGTATGTGTTTTTAAAACTTAATTTTAATAAAATAAAACTATGAAAAAACTATTGTTAATCGCAATCATTATCATTATCGTTGCGGGTTTTGGAATTTGGTTGAGTTTTAACGATGAAAGCAGTGAAGACGAGGAGGTGGTAAAAATAAATAATTTTCAACAATGTATTGAAGCGGGTAATCCGGCGATGGAAAGTTATCCGCGCCAGTGTCGGGCGGGCGATCAAACTTTCACGGAATATATCGGAAACGAGCTTGAAAAAACGGATCTCATTTTTGTTGATTCGCCTCGACCAAACCAAACTATAAAAAGCCCTTTGGCGATCAAAGGACAGGCAAGAGGATTCTGGTTCTTCGAAGGTGATTTTCCCGTGGTTTTAACCGATTGGGACGGACTGATAATCGGCGAGGGAATTGCTGTGTCTCAAGGCGAGTGGATGACGGAAGAATTTGTGCCGTTTACGGCTGAAATTAAATTTGAAGTTCC
>JAGLOZ010000007.1 GCA_023137595.1 Minisyncoccota bacterium
ATAGTCACTGGCGCGAATTGTGTCTTCATCGTGTTCTACGACAATGATCGTATTGCCGATATCGCGCAAATTTTTCAAGGTCTCAATAAGCTTTTGGTTATCCCGCTGATGCAGCCCGATTGTCGGCTCATCCAAAACATAGAGAGCGCCAACCAACCGCAATCCCACCTGAGAAGCTAGTCTGATTCTCTGCGCTTCCCCTCCGCTTAAAGTTCCCGCCCGCCGATCAAGCGTCAGATATTCCAAACCGACATCCATCATAAACTGGAGCCTATTTAGAATTTCTTTCAATGCCGCGTCAGAAATTTCCTTTTGCGTTTTGGTCAGCTTAATTTTCAGAAAAAAATCAACCGCTTTTTCAATATCCATTTCTACGATCTCCGTAATATTTTTATTGTTTATTAAAACCGCCAACGCTTCATTACGCAATCGTTTGCCCTCGCAATCAAGACAAACCTCTTTGGAAAAAAGCGTTTTTGTTCCCAGTCCAGAGCAAGCGGGGCATGCTCCATAGGGACTGTTGAAGCTAAACAGCCGCGGTTCAATTTCCGGGAAACTGAAATTGCACTTCGGACAATTGAACTTTGCCGAAAAAAGTTTTTCTTTGCCATCGGCAAATCTAATCGTTATCGCTCCATCGCCATAATCCAGCGCGGTTTCAACCGACTCTGACAAACGCTGTCTTTTGTCTTTATTCAAATTAGTAAGATCTTCCTTACCCAAAGAATCCGTGACGAGCTCAATTGTATGCTTTTTGTTTTTATCAAGAATAATTTGCTCTGACAGCTTCTGAAATTTACCATCCACCCTCACCCTAGAAAAACCGCTATCATACAAATCATAAAGCATTTGATAGTATTCCCCTTTTCTACCGGATACAATTGGAGCTAAAATTGATATCTTTTTATTTTTTTGTTTCTTTTTAATTTCCCCGCTCCCGCCCCGCTGGAGTCTCTCCGCAGAGGACTCCGGCGAACCTTGCGCTTTATTTATAATGATATTAACAATTTCTTCAACAGTCATTTTTTCTATTTTAGTTCCGCACTCCGGACAGTGTGGCTCGCCGATACGCGCGTAAAGAACCCGCAAATAATCATAGATTTCCGTAATCGTCGCAACCGTAGAGCGCGGATTGGCGCTCCTGTGTTTTTGGTCAATGGAAATTGCCGGCGATAATCCCTCAATCTCCGTTACATCCGGCTTCTGCATCCGCCCCAAAAACTGTCGCGCGTAAGCCGACAACGATTCCGTATATCGCCTCTGCCCCTCGGCGAAGATCGTATCAAACGCCAAAGACGACTTCCCCGACCCGGAAAGCCCCGTAAAAACGATCATCTTATTTCTTGGCAATTCCAAATCAACATTCTTCAGATTATGCTCCCGTGCCCCGCGGATTATTATTTTTTGATACATAGATTGGGTTTAGTTTGGTTGTATTTAAATTATTCATTTTTTTCAGCCAAAAGTTTTTGTTTATTATATTTTCTCAATTGCTCTCTAACTTTCTTTTCCATTTCCAAATGCGAAACATTGCCATAATTTTGTAAAATTTCTTTGTCGTTTAGAATTAGAAATCCGTCCAGTTTTTCAACCCAGTTTTTCATATACATCACTCTCTGTTCCACGCTTTGCAATTCCGCAAAAGACAAAAATTGTTCTACTAATAAATTCAACCTTTTCAAATCCAATTCTTCTAAATAATTTTTAGCGATTTCGGCTTGCGCGCGGGTAATAATTTCACCTTTCCAATTTGTAAGTCCCAAATTTTCTTTCTTGCTATCAACTCTATTACTGACAATTTCCGCCGCAGTCAAACCAGTAATGGCAAAATGAAATTTATTCTGCACCATCGCAAAAAATTGTTTGGCATAATCTGTTTTTGGATTATAATCTGCGCTTGTCGCAAAAACGTCTCTGACTTTTTGATAAAAATTCGCTTCCGAAGTTCTAATTTTTCTAATCCGCTCTTCCCACTCTTCAAAATATGTTTTCGCCACTCCGCCTTCTGCCAATCGCTCGTCATCCATAGCAAAACCTTTAACAATATAATCACGCAATTTTTGCGTCGCCCAAATACGAAATTGCGTGCCACGTAAAGAGTTAACTCGATAGCCAACAGAGATAATCGCATCTAAATTATAAATCCTAACAGACCTACTCACCTCTCTATTACCCTCTTTTTGAACTACTGAGGATTTCTCGGAAGTTGAATTTTCCACTAATTCTCCTTCAAAATAAATATTTTTAAGATGAAGAGCAATATTATCTATTGAACAAGCTAAAAGCTCCGCCATCTGTTTCTGGCTTAGCCAAACTGTTTCATTTTCCACCTTCACCTCAACCTTTGTCCGCCCATCTTCAGTGTTATAGATAATGATTTGATTATTTTTTTCTTGGTTATTCATACTGTTAAAATTTATTGTTGTAAACGTAGGAACAGAACATTGTTCTGTTCCTACATTTTAAACAATTCCGTAGCTTGCAATTCTTTTTCATTTCTGATGATATCAATCACTATCCCTTGAATTGAAAATTCTTGATTCCTTTTGATAATGATTGGCGTAAAATTCTTATTTGCCGGCTGCAATCTGATTTGTCCTCGCTCTTTATAGAACTTTTTGAGTGTTGCTTCGCAGTTGTCTATCAAAGCGACAACTTTTTGTCCATTATCCGCAACGCTTTGCTGTTTAACCAGAACAAGATCGCCGTCATTGATGTTCTCGTCGATCATACTTTCGCCGGAAACTCGCAGAGCATAGAATTTTCCAGAATGAGAAAGTTTGCTTTGCAGAATTGCGATTGTTTCTTTTTCTTCCACGGCCTCAATCGGCTGTCCGGCGGCAATCGTTCCCAGCAAAGGAATACTGACCATTTTTTCTTTCTCATAAAAATCAATCCCCCTCGGTTGGTTTTTTTCTTTTTTCAAATATCCCCCTTCTTGCAATTTCTTGATATGATAATGCGCCGTAGAAACAGAAGCCAACTTCAAATGCTTTTTAATTTCCTCCAAAGAAGGCGCGTAATCATTTTTGTTTTTATATTTTTCTATAAAATCCAGGACCTGTTTTTGTTTTTTAGTGAGCATGAGGTTGACGATTATTTATTATTTAAGTATACTTGTATTATAATAGAAAATAAATAGAAAGTCAAAAGAATATTTAAAAAGTTTTTTAAAAATTAATCAATGAACAAAATAATATGGAAATGGCATCTACAACCACTATAAGCGCTATAGAATTAATTAATTTATCAAAAGATATAGCTCAACTTAATTTGGGTTATTTGGGTATATCAGTAGCTATTCTGACTGTTCTTGGTGGAGTTTTTATTTATTTCAATATTAAACCACTAAAAGATACCCTAAATAAACAGGAGAAAACAATAGATGATCTAAGAAAAGAGGCAGACAAACTTCTAGATGAATTAAAAAACAATCTGAAGAAATACTCAAAAATTTTAAGAAGGAACAATCTGATGTATTATTAAAATCTTTGGAGCAACAGCATGATAAAATAATCTCAGAAACTAAAAATAAAATTGTGACTTTAGAAAATGACTTTTTTGAAAAAATTGAAAGTGTCGCTGAAAATAAAGATATTAAACTTAAAGAAATAATTTTGTCTGAAACAGACAACATCTCAGGGACATTAGAAAAGTCTTTGAGCATAAAAATAGATAATTCTAAGAATGATTTAAATAAACAAATAACAAAAACTATTGAAATAACTACTTCTTTAAAATCAGAAATTAAAAATCTTAAGCGTGATATTAAAGAACTGCAAATTTATAAATATGACAAAGAGGGTAAAATGGGTTCAATTATCTATTCAATAGAATTGTTAAAAGAAGATATTGATGAAAAACATTGGAGAATTCCAAGTACCTTAGAAGATCTAAAAAAATATATTAAAAATACTCCTTTGGACGGAGACTATATTACTCAAATTGAAGAGCAACTTACCAGAATAGAGGAAAATAAGAAATATAATATTTTAATTAAAGAGATCAGAGAAAATTATATCAGGAAATAATTCTATATAGAAACTGGTTACAAAACAATTCTCGCAATAAAACACAAAACAAAGGAGAAATAATAATTTACCAGACTTCTAAAAAAGAGATTGGTTTGAAGGTGCGATTTGAAAATGAATCAATGTGGTTAAGACAAAATCAGATAGCGAAACTTTTTGGAAAAGACAGAACGGTAATCACAAAACATATAAACAAAATCTTTAGAGACAAAGAGGTTGATAAAAAAAGCAATGTGCATTTTTTGCACATTGCTAATTCTGATAAACCTGTAACTTTTAATTGCCGAGAGCAATCCAAAAGAAAAAGCTGCTTTGATAAAAATTGTTATCAATTTGTTGAATGATTAGTTTTTCTATTTTAGCACTATTATGGGAACTGTTCCGTAAACAGTTCCCTTTATTTTGAAGATGCAATAACATTATTTACTTAGGAAACATAAAAAACTGTTTATAGAACAGTTCCCGCAAGAAGAGACTTTCAGCTTTATAGACTTTATGACTTTATGGACTTTTGACTCTTTAACTCCCTCACCTGATCTCTTAAGATCGCCGCCAATTCAAATTCCAGATTCTTTGCTGCCGCCGCCATTTCTTTTTCTTTTTCTTGAATAATGCTTGAAACTTTATGCGGATCGGCTTTCAATTCCATTTCAAGAATTGCTTCAACTTTGCTGTCTTTCTTCCCAAGATCTCCGGCAATGTCTTTGATCTTTTTGACAATTGTCCGCGGCGTGATGCCGTGTTTTTTATTGTAGGCGATTTGTTTTTTACGACGCCTCTCTGTTTCGCCAATTGCTTTTTCAAGTGAGCCTGTCATAAAATCGGCATAGAGAATAACCTGCCCTTTAACATTACGCGCCGCGCGTCCGATTGTTTGAATGAGCGAAGTTTCACTGCGCAAGAAACCTTCTTTGTCCGCGTCCAAAATTGCAACAAGCGTCACTTCCGGCAGATCAAGCCCCTCTCGCAACAGGTTCACTCCTACCAAACAATCAAATTCTCCTTTGCGAAATTCCGTGAGAATTCTGATTCGCTCCAAAGTATCAATGCCGCTATGCATATATTTGGCTTTCACATTTTGCTCTTTCAAATATTCCGACAAGTCCTCCGCCATTCTTTTCGTGAGAGTTGTCACAAGAACTCTTTCTTTTTTTGCCGCTCGCGCCTTGACTTCTTTGATCAGATCTTCAACTTGGCTCAGTGTTTTTTTATCTTTACCGGGTAGGTCAGAGCCCTCGCTCTGACTTGCGGGTTTGTCGGGTAGTTCAGAGCCCTTGTTCTGATCCATAGGTTTGAGCGAGGGCTCAAACCCACCCGAAATAGACAATTTAGGCGCCACCCCGCCGACAACCGGCCTGATGATAATTTCCGGGTCAACAAGTCCCGTTGGTCTGATGATCTGCTCCACTATTTGCTCGGAATTTTTGAGCTCATAATCTCTCGGAGTAGCCGAAAAGAAAATGCACTGATTTATCTTTTGAGAAAACTCATCAAATTTAAGCGGGCGATTGTCAAAAGCGCTTTCTAGGCGAAAACCAAAATCAACCAGCGCTTTTTTGCGCGCCCTGTCACCGAGATACATCCCGCCGATCTGCGGAATTGTCACGTGAGACTCGTCAATAAAAGTCAGGAAATCTTTGGGAAAATATGAAAGCAGCGTGGACGGCGTCTCTCCCGGCGCGCGTCCCAACAGATGGCGGGAATAGTTTTCAATCCCGTTGCAATAGCCGATCTCTTTGATCATTTCCAGGTCATATTTTGTCCTTCGTTCCAATCTTTCCGCTTCCAATAATAATTTCTTTTTCTGGAAATATTGCAGGCGAGTTTTCAATTCTTTCCTGATCGCCGTGACCGCTTTTTTCATTTCCTGATCCGAAGTCATAAAATGACGCGCCGGAAAGATCCAAAAGTCATTCGGCTCCTCCTCAACTTTTTTCGTTATTGAATCAATCGCCAAAACTTTGACAATTTGATTTTCAAAAATTTCAACCCGATAGATCATTTCCGAACTGATTGGATTTATTTCAAATATATCCCCTCTTACTCTAAACATTCCCCTCTTCAAACTTCCCACTGTCCGCGTGAAATGAAGCTTGATGAGATTTCGCATTAAAGATGAACGGTCTATCTTGTCGCCTAGCTTCAAATGAATTATTTCCTCTTCATAATTTTCCGGAGAACCGAGTCCATAGATGCAAGAAACAGAGGCAACGATCACAACATCCTTTCTCGTCAAAAGCGCGCTAGTTGCCCTGTGACGCAAACGATCTATCTCGTCATTGATCTGCGCTTCTTTTTCAATATAGGTGTCGCTCCGAGGCATATATGCTTCCGGCTGATAGTAGTCATAGTAAGAAACAAAATATTCCACGGCATTCTCTGGAAAGAATTCCCGGAACTCATTGCAAAGCTGAGCGGCAAGAGTTTTATTGTGCGCGATCACAAGAGTGGGCCTGTCCATTTTTTCAATCACATTTGCCATCGTAAATGTTTTTCCCGACCCGGTCACGCCCAAAAGCGTTTGGTATTGATGGTTTTTCTTCAACCCTTTTACCAGTTCTCCAATTGCCTGCGGCTGGTCACCGCTTGGCCTGAATTTTGATTTAAGTTTAAACATAAGTATTTTAATGTTTCAATATACTAGCGTTCTAACATATAAAATGTAGATTTCTGATTCTAATCATTTATTTTCCAAAGCACTAAATTAAAAATTACAAATAACAAATAAATTACAACAACCAAAATACAAAACAGTTTAGAATTTTAAACATTTGAATTTTGAATTTATTTGGAATTTGAGATTTTGAATTTGTAATTTTATCCTTCCATCTCTAAAACCATCTCTTCTCCATTTTTTGTCTTTTCTCCTGTTCTGTTGAAAAAATCAATTTTTATATTTCTAAATCCTGTGTCTTCGGCAAGAGAAAAAAGTTCTTCTTTAGAAAACTGATACATATAACGATTGACAATTTCTCCCTGAGTAGCTTTCCATGGGACAGAAACATCTCCACTTTTTTTCCCATCCAATTGGCTTTCAATATCAAACCTCTTATTAGCCCAATCGCTCAAAAGATTCCACGCTATAATTTTCACTTTTGCATCCGGCCTGGAAACTCTTTCAATTTCTTCAAAAAATTTCTCCTGAAGTTCTTTTGAAGGAATGTGATGAAGAACCGCAAAACTTATCACAAAATCAAATTCATCATCTTTAAACGGAAGTTCAGTCGCAGCACCAACAACAAGTTTCGCTTTTTTTTGTTCTATTTCATTTCCATATTTTTTTCTGGCTATTTCAATAAGTTTGTCTGATATATCCAAGCCCGAATAAAAAGCGCCTTTTTCCAAAACAAAAGGAAGCATCAGCGCGTTACCGCAACCAACATCCAAAACTTTGTTTTCCGGCCTAATATCAGATATTAAATTGATTTTTATCTGAGACGCCCTGTTCCTGCTCAAATCCCACTCCTTGGCGATCAGATCATAATCATCTCTGGTTTTTTCTATAATTTTTTGTGGATTATTTTTATTCATAATGCTTTTAAATCGCAAAATATTAAATTTCCGTGCTATGCATAACAATATAACAATTTAGCAATATGACAATAGTGTTTTTATCTAAATCCCCCGATCCAATAAGCAACAACCCCAAAAGCAACCGAAACATTCAAAGATTCTTTTTGCCCGCGCATCGGAATATCAATAATTTTATCAGACCTTTCCAAGAGCGATTTCTTTACTCCCTTGCCTTCGTTGCCAATGATCAAGGCCAAGGGAAATTTTGGCTTGAATTTTGTATAGCTGATACTTTCTGAAGTTTGCTCAAGCGAAACAATTTGATAACCCTCTTTTTTAAGTTTTTCAACCAATCTCCAAGATTGCTTGGCATATTCCCATTCAATATAATTTTGAGCTCCAAGAGCCACTTTCGAAATTTTTCTTTCTGCTTTTTCTGTATCAGGTTTTCCAGTAATTCCGCATAAATAAATCTTATCAACACCCACTCCATCTCCAGTCCTAAAAACAGAGCCTACATTATGCAAACTCCTCAATCCATCACAAATGACAACGAATCTATTCATTTGTTTTTAAATAAGCTAAACTTTGTACATTCTATTCTCCCCCTGATAAGAGGGAGTTAGAGGGGGTTTTGACCGCGAGCATAATTGCAATTATAAAGAAATTAAGAAGATATTTTGACTTTTTAATTTAAATTATAATTCTGCGACCCTTCAAACCCCTCCCAGCCTCCCCTTATCAGGAGAGGAGCGCATATTCAAATTCCTATGCAATAAATAAGCTAAAAGATTATAAGTTGTGGGTTAATCTTACATCCCCATCATTTTTTTTGCCAGATCTTCATATTCTTTTCTTTGCTCCGGAGTCATTTTTCTCATAATTCCCATCATTTCTCCAGCACTCGGATTCTCCTTGCCACCCATCAGTTTTTTCATTTTTTCAGCAATTTCTTCCTGTTCTTTGACGCTCATATTTTGCATATTTTCCATTACTTTTTTCGCTTGCTCTCTCTGCGCTTCAGGCATTTTCTTAAGCTCTTTTTCCATAGCCTTGTCCATGATCTTTTTGCCGACTTTAGTTTTTGAGACTTTCATTGCGCCCTTACCAATAACTTTTTTGATTGAACTTTTTATTCCCATTGTTTTTTTTGTTAGTTTATTAAAGTTATGTTTAAATGTTTATATGTTATTATGTTTATATGTCTTTGCTTTTTAACATAAACAAACAGAAAGCTGCCAGTGTATCGTGATCTTTAATTTTTCCCGA
>JAGLOZ010000070.1 GCA_023137595.1 Minisyncoccota bacterium
GCTCTTCTTCTTTATTATTTTATCAACAAAAGAACAAACTTCATCTGCCACAGTCAAATTTATAAGCCTCTTTTGAAAATTTCTTTTGCTGCGCTTACCTCTGGATTTTTTTCCTACAAAACCTTATATTTTATTGAACCGTTTTTAAATACCTTCACTGGAATTGGAATTTTCTTGCAGGGGCTAATTGCCGGACTTGCTGGACTAATCCTATATTGCATTTTGAGCTGGATAATGAAAATTGAAGAATTTATGATTTTCAAAAATTCAATCCGAAGAAGGTTATTCAAAACAAAAATTGAAACTACGGAGATTATTGAAGAGTGAAATAGATTTTATTAACATGCTGTTGGCTCCATACTCTGTGTGAAGTCTTTTGTAAAGTTTCTATTTCCTTTGCAAGTTCAATGTCTCTGACTTGAACCATTTTGTTTCCCTATTTTCACTCTGCAATTCTTTCAAATTGCAGAAAAAAAGAAAGGGTTCAAATTGAATAACTTTTTCTGAGGAACTTTCGTTTCTCAAAGGAGAATTTATCAATCGTCGCCCTTATTATTTTGATCATCCAAGAAGTTTTGAAAACCAGTTGGCTAAACGTTGCCAAGGTGTCTCATTCTCGGTTTTTTCTGAACTGACTTCTTCTGAAACGGAATTCGCGAAAATAACCGTCTTTGGGAGATCAGCCTCATTTATTTTTTCAGTGGTTGTAACAGTTTCATTATCATCCACTGTTCCATTAGCTACAATTGAGGTTGTATTTCTGTCAGTAACTTCAGTTTCAAAATCCCCTTCCGTTACAGGCATTGTTACTACCAAATGAAATGGCAAACTTGCCTTAAGACCAGTATCCTCTTCCATTATAAATTCCAGTTCATGCATGTTTCCATACAGAGAATACGGCACATTTGCCACGAACTTGATGCCTGGGATAACTGTGAATGGTAGAAACTCTTGATCATCAAAATCCCAGTTTTTTGGTTTTGACATTTCCACAGTTATCTTCTCAGGATATTCAAAGAAAACATCCATCAAAGTTTCAGATTTGATCTCGACATTGTATTCTTTTCTATCATCAAGATCCCCTGCAATTTTGAGCACAGTGTTAATTGTTTTTTCTTTGTCTGCTTCGACGGCAACCACACTGCTTTGTTTGGCTGGGAAACTAAACTTCAAAATTTCGGGTTGTTCTGATGGAGAGTTGACCTGAACATTCTTTGTTACCGGGAGATCAATTATCATTTCCTTGGTGACAATTTCTTTCTCGGTTGAGATATTTAGTGTCCAGGTTTGCTTTCCCGCGTTGCTGCCAGACGGAACATCGAAACAAAATACATGAATATGCATCTCGTTTGCTTTGATTTCCACAATTTCTTTTTCATTGTAGTTTCCCCATTTGAGATTGTCATCAAGATAATGGTCTCTATTGGGAGAAATTGAAATTTCAATCTCAACTGGATTTTCTTCCAAATTCAAAATCTTTACTATTCCATATACTAAATGATCTTCTTTGGCATATGAAATCGCTGTTCCTCCTATCACGGATACGTCCAATTCTGAATTTTCCATTTCTACTGCTGAACAGACATTAACTGAAAAAACTAATGTCAGTATCAATAGCATAATCAATTTTTTAAATTTCATTTATTTATCACCTATCCTTCTTTTGGTCAATCTTTAGATAAAATTTCTATTTCACACCAGACTGCCGAGCTAATTGTCTTAAAAATCTTTAAAGTTGAAACCCGAATTACGAGCATTTGGAGTTCACTCTTTAGAGTGTAAGAAATCAAGACACCCACCTCGGCGGTCTGGAGAATTTTAGTTTTTCAATTTTTAAAGAACTTTTTTATTCCCTCCTTTTTTCAACCAATAATCTTTGTGATTATAAGCTGGAAAAAAGGGACGAAAGTTGAACCGAGTGCAGGTTCAATTTCGCCCATCTGGAAATTTCTAATCTGAAATTTTGGAGATTTCCAAATCTCCAAAAATACTTTTTAAAGATTTCAAGAGAGTGTTTATTTCTATATCTCTCTTGAAAGAAACATAAAAATAGTCGTTATCCCGACAATATATACTTCTTGGTATAATCCCGTATTTGTCTACGGGGTAAACATCGTCTACATCTATGTCATCTTCTTTCCTTAGTATTCTTATTTTTTCAACAATCTCTATTGAGTTTGTTGAAAGGTCGCAACTTGCAACCCTTGCTCCCTTTTCTGTAGCTATCGAAAAGACTGTTATTACGATGCTATCCTTATTTTTTTTGAGGAAAGTTATTACATCTCCTCTGTGTTGGAGTATCCCAACACTCATTTTTTCTTCCATAATAATTCTCACCTTTTCATATTTAGTCAATCCTTCACTCACAGATGGAATTCCATCTCGCTCCAGACAGCCGAGTTAGTTGTCTTAAAATTAAGATACCCACCTCGGCGGTCTGGAGAATTTTAGTTTTTAAGGTGCAGGATTTGCATTTACGGTTCCACAACCCTAACGGGACTATGGAACCAACGCTTGTGCGTCTCTGAAAATATTCAGAGGTCAAGGCTGGCGTAAGAATTTAAGATTTTAAGCTCCTACTCATCTTGAACAGGGCATTGTAGCATAAAAAATGTAATCCGTCAAAGACCAAAGAGTTAATAAGGTACAGACTTTTACTAGAAATCAAATAAAGACTATCTATAGCCATTATTTGATAGTATATTGTTGTCAGGGGTTGTTGACAAAGCGAAAGAATAGGAGTATAATGGAAATATATTGTCATTGCGAGAAACCTGAGTGAGCGTAGCGAATGAAAAGGCGACGAAGCAATCCCGTAATTAAATCCTTTGCATGTAGTTACGGGATTGCTTCGGCATTCCGTTCCGCTATAGCTCCACTCCATTTCTCACAATGACAGTGAATATTTATAATTCTACCCAAATGCGTCAAATTCTCAAACAACTCAACTTCTCCGACAAAGAAACAGATGTCTATCTGGCTGCTTTGAAATTGGGGAGCGGGTCAATTACCGA
Source organism: Minisyncoccota bacterium (assembly GCA_023137595.1). Classification (GTDB taxonomy): domain Bacteria; phylum Patescibacteriota; class Minisyncoccia; order JAHIHE01; family JAGLIN01; genus JAGLOZ01. Next base: position 3,015 of record JAGLOZ010000070.1, read on the forward strand.
GTTGGCCAGGAAAGCAAACATAAAAAGACCGACTGCTTATATTGTTTTGGAGAGATTAAAAGAAATGGGACTCGTTTCTTTGAGCAAGAAAAAGGGGAAGCAGATATTTATCACAGAGGATCCGAAGAAGTTATTAAAAGCGACCGAAGAAGAGAAAGAAAAAATAATAGAGAAAGAAGAAAAAATAAAAGAAGCTCTGCCAAAATTTCAGGCGTTAAGGAAGAAAGACACGATCGTGCCTTTGGTCAAATACTATGAAGGAAAAGAAGGGATTTGGAACATTGTTGAAGATCTTGTAGAATCAAAAGATGAGAGCTGGATCATTGCCACTGGCAAGATCTATGATGTTTTTGGTCTAAAGCGCTTTTTTAAAAACATCACTCAAAGACGAAGACAGCTGGGAACCAAGCTTTCAATTATTGCTGATCATCATCCGGAAAATATCAAAGGATATAAATCAAATGAATATTTCAGAGAATACCGCTTTATGCCCGAAACAATTGATCTTAACGCCGCTGTTTATATTTATGACAACAAAGTCGCTCTAATATTTTTCAAAGAACCATTAAATGGCATTATCATAGAAAATGAAGAATTATTCTCAGTTTTTAAATTTATGTTTAATTCTTTGTGGAAAGAATTGGAAGGGAAGAATTTGCCGGAAGGGGAAATTAGGAAAAATATCTATGACAAACCATAGATATTGGGTCTGATTTGTTAGAGTCTGTCTGAAAGCTGGAATTTACCCTTTAGAGTTTCATAAAATG
>JAGLOZ010000071.1 GCA_023137595.1 Minisyncoccota bacterium
TTGAACAGTTGATTTGCTTTTTCAACCTTATCTTTAATTTATTTAGAATATCTTCGCCAGCTTCGTTTTCTCTGATACTATCCAAAATATTAACAAATTCAAGATCATCTTGCTGGCGGTGTTTCTTGTTAAGATAACATACCTTTACATCTGCCTGCTCCCATGCCAACGACTTGTAGGCAAACTCTACTCCTTCTCTTCCTCCCGCGTTAACTGGCGGAAGCTGGAAAAAATCTCCGCACATTATGATCTGCAATCCGCCAAAGGACAAAAATGGCTCTTTCGCCGCCTTGCAAATTTGATCCAATAGATCAAGACGAGCCGCGTCTAGCATCGAAATCTCGTCAATAATCAAAATTTCAGCCTCTTTAATTCTCTTGCGCAATTCTTCTTTTCTAAGCAAACTCTTAATTTGCTTATCAGTTAATTTGCTTGCAATCCCCATTCCGGACCACGAATGGATAGTGATCCCGTCCAAATGTGTCGCGGCAATACCGGTTGAAGCGGTTACGCTAACTTTAATATTTTCTTTTCTCAAATATTCAATAAATTCATTCAACAAAAAAGTCTTCCCGGTTCCAGCCGAACCGGTAAGAAATATATTCTGTCCAGATTTAAGAATTTTCAAAGCTTGAGATTGGTTCATAATTGTAACGATTTATTTTCTAATCAATGTTCTTATTATATCAGTTGGACAAATTGTGTAAAATAAATAAAATCTGTCCATACTCTGTGTGGAGTCTTTTGTGGTTTGGAAAAACTTTTTGGAATCGCAGAATCTTTTTATCGCTGGCTCCATAGTCCCACTAGGGCTGTGGAGCCTATTTGCGCCATGTAGATTGGTTTCATAGTGGCGATAGTCCCGTGGAACCTAATCGCGATAAAATAAAAAAAATAAAATCCCAAAACAAAAAGAACTGAATATGAGTCAGTTCTTTTAATGAAATTATTTTTTATTGTGTCAAGCCCAAATCGTAATCATTTACTTTATATCTAATTTTAAGCATTTCTTCAACTGTTTTTCCATATCTGGGAGCTAAGATTTTTGCAGTTTCTTCATCTGTAACAATATCCTGTGTTTTCATCATTTCATACCATAAATCTCTCATGGCGGTATTTATTTCAATTTCTAATTCAGTTGGTTCGTTTGTTCTTTTTTTGTCAATAAATTCTGTAAATTTATAGGTTGTTTTTTGATTTTGTTTTAGGTTAGCTTCTTCCCATTTTCCATTTGGAGCCCATTCAGCTTGGGCAAGTGTATATGCTCCACTGACTTGACTTCTGTTAAAATAATAAAAAATTGATATAGCGTCCGCTTTTTGTTGTTGATAATCTTTTATTATTTTTTCACTTAGAATTTCTATTTGTTTTTTAGTTACTGGATTATTTTTAATTAGAACTTTTACATTAAATCTTTTCACTATTCCGTAATTTGGATCGTTGAATGAAATATCTTCAGATTCTACCAATTCATAGTCAATAGTTTTTATGGTCTCCAGACTTTCTTCATTATTTTCTCGTAGGTTCTTTTGAGATTCTATTTTGTTTGTGTTCTCAATATTTTTAATTTTTTGAGAATCATCATCACCTCCAAAAATTATTACTATTCCTATAACTGCAATCAGAATAATAACCCATCGTTTTTTATACCATTTGTTGTTTTGATTAGACATAGTTTTTCCTTTCTACTTTAATTTTTTAGAATTTAATACGACCATGACGATTCACACGGAACACCATTATTATCGCCATCAAGTTTATGAATATCATTATTGATTCCACCGCAAACATTAAAAATTCTTTGAGCATCTGCTTGATTTTCAAAATTAGAACAATTATAAAAATCATAAGAACAAATCACATAATTCCCAAAATCCACCTCATTAATCGTATAAACCAAATCTAAATCATAGCCATCAGTTGACTCTAATAAAACTTTAGTTCCCACATCGCCATTTGGCACAAGCTGATAAATATCAGTTTGTCCATCAACTCTCACCAAATCAGAAACGACAAAAGAATCCATTTCACTCTGACTAACTGTCAAAATATCTTCCCATTTCAAATGACCATAACTTTCAAAAACTTGTGGGTTCAAAACTAATCTTTTAAATTGCTTTCCGTTTCTATATTTCACAATATAAACATCCGGATTATTGGCAGTTTTTACTATTGCTCCTTCTAAAATTGAACTGCTGTAGTTACTCTCATTTGTTTCAGGCTTTGGTTGTGTTGTATTTTCTGTATCATTTTCATTGTCAGTTTCAATCTGGCATGATTGACTTAAAATAGGATTGCCGTTGATGCAATTCTCTGGGGAAGATGAAATAATTGTTCTTGTTTGCTGTCCGTCTATGCACTCGCTCCAGTTTGAATAAGTCCAAGAAGTGCAAATAGTAGAAGTTGGAGTATCAATAATTGATGAACCAATATTAGCTATTTCAAAACTTTTAATTGGATCATAATTAAGAATTTGTAATGATACATCATCGTTACCATCTTCTATATAGCTGTTAATTACACTTTCATTTACTGTTCCCCACCAATTACTTGAGATTTCAATATTTCCATTTCCATTTTCGGGAGCTTTTATTATAAAATTGTTATCTGAAAAGTTGTTATTAAACACTACTGTATAACCAAAATAATATCCATGACTAAAAACACTATTGTTGTCCATAAAAATATTGTTTTCAAACCTATTATTATCTCCTAATGTTCTTATGCCATAAAAAACTTCATCATTGTTTGAGAATGTATTATTTAAGAATTGCATATTTTGATAACCATTTGTATCTGTTATTACCCAATCATTGTGTTTAAATAGATTTCCTGTAAAAGAAATTATTGAAACACCTTGTAAATCTATAGCTCTAGTTGCATTTTCAATTATAGAATTATTAATTTGGCTATTATCACTATCAATAAACTCAATTCCCCACCATTTATTACTGCTATTTGAGGTAAATTTAATGGGTAAATTTTCAGATCCGTTTACATTTAAAGTTCCTGCTACTCTTATCTTTTTTTCTGGATTTATTTTAATAATCACGCCTTGCTCAATTGCTAATGTAACACCTGACGGAATTTGAACTGTATCAGTTATAATATACGGACTATTAGATGATGTCCAAATAGTATCTGCATTGATAATCCCGCTAACATTTGTATCTGCATATGCTTGTTCAATTGATATAGAACAACTAAACATTACAGAAATTAAAGTCAAAAAAAATGTAAATTGTTTTTTCATAAATTTATTTATATTATATTTTAAAAATTAATTATTGTTTGATTCTAGCTGACTTATTATAAAGTTTAATCTTCTAAGTAAATCATCATAAGTCAAAATATCAATAACATTTTTATATTTTCTTCTGATAACTTCAAAATCGCTCTTTTGATCTGGGCTAAGTCCATTATCTCTTCCCATAATGATTAAACCAGATGGATTGATAATTTTTATGCTAAACCCTTCTGGTAACTTTCTCTTATATCTCTTTATTAAACAGTCCTCTCCTTTTTTGCCCCATCTGTTTAAATAATATATATATTTTTCAATTTGCATAATTGTTTTCGACAAAGCTAGCGCTGGAGTGTAATTATTTCTATATTTTGTTGGTCTAACTATACTATCATTAGAAGGTTTTTTTATCTCTATTATATCAATATTTCCTCCAGCATCTACCAGTAAATAATCTAATCTTTTGCGTTTTTTGCAACCAGCTTCTACAAGAGCTTCATCGAAGACATTTATATATTTCGGATATAAAAGTAAAATTATCTTGTGCATTTCTTTTTGCCATTCCTTTTCATTAAAGTTAGCTTCATCTTTTAACATTCTTTTCAATTCTTCATAAATAGCCTTGTATTTTACTAATTCGCTTTTTTTGAACATCTTGTATATATTTTTTCCTTTTATACTAATTTTTTTGTTCATATAATCTTTGTATTTTTCTTCACTGTCCACTGTTGTATTAAAATAATTTATCAAAACTGTACTAAGCCGAGCATCAACATACTTTTCAAGTTCACCTTCTTTTGGAAAGTCATCTAGCATTTTGTTAAATTCTTCTTTTGGAATATGGCTATCTTTTTCTCCTCCAATATAAATATCTTCATTGAGTAGTTTATCAATTTTTCTAAAAATTGACACTCCTCTTGATGCAATAAAAAATTTCCAAGTAATCTTAATATCTTTGTGAATAAATACATCTTTGCTTATGTCTAACTTATTTCTATTAATTTTATAATAATTGTCTTCTACTAGTTTGCCAAAAATGAATTCAGCTTGTCCGTCGTAATCTTTCTCTAAATTTTTATCTAAACTTTGTTCAAATAAATCTTTTCTTTTGAATACAAAAGTTTTCTTTATCGGTATTGCTTTTTGTTTTCTTAGTTTTTTAAAAATCCACTCAGGATTACCGACAGGTTCGTAAATAAGTATCAACAGATTATTTTCTACTCTAAATTCAATCATACTTTTTAAAATTATCTTTAAAATATTACTCTCACAAAAAAAGCCTTCCGCCAGCTGATAGCGCCTTTCGGAGCTATCACTATACTCTTTCGAGTATAGACTCATCCTACAAAGTACTGGCTAGAAAGCCATTTCTATGTAGGATGAGATTTAAACCATACTCCATCCCAAACACTAGGGACAAAGGTTAGGTTACTAAATTGTTACTTAATATCACACCAAACAAAATAGTCAATCAAAAAATAAAAAATTAAATGATAAAATAGAGAAAAATAGCTATAGCCTATTTACATGCGGTCGCACTAAAATAGGCTATAGTTATAATTGTAAATTTGTTTACAAAATTAATTAAGCTTAATCTAACCTTATAACAGAATAGACTATTTTACCAACACTTTTTAAGTATTAAACCGTATAAACCGCATAGAATTGTTTAGATGAGTTTGACAAAATGCTCCAGCCAAAAGACTGGAGCCAATAAAAAACCAAATTTCAAAATTCAAAAATCAACCGCGTTTAACTGTTTTTATTTTGCCGAATTTCTTGTCATATCTCTTTACCAAATCCAGCTGATCCTTATTTGCCTTAGCGGCAACTCCGCTTATTATATCTTGCTGTTCTTTAACCGGCAATTTAGAAAAACTATTCAAATCTAATTTTTTATTATTTTTCATTTTATATCTTTTAATATTTCATTTAACTTTCTTTCAGAATACTTTATTTTTAGATAACTGTCAATGTGAACATCGAGGTAAGATTCTTTGATATTATTGCTATAATCCTTAATTATTAAATAAACTTTTATTTTATCTTTAAAAATAGACTTAATTTTTTTGACATTATTTTTAGCGTTGAAAAATGATTCAATAAATACTTTTTTAGGCACCATTCTGCCTTCTAACTTTTCCCGTTTTTTTGTAAACTCCCAAGCAACTAACGGATCTTGATAAATATAATGTATTGCCACTTCCCTATTTTTATTAATTGATCTTTCAATATTGCGATAAACAATATTAAATTTTGCAAAAGTGCCGTCTAGCAATAAATTGTATTTATTTTTCAAAGTGTAACTGTAAAGCATATCAACAGCTATAGAAGCGGCACCTTGAACAACATCTGAATTAGCGCCATTATATTGCGGTATTATTTCTCTAATTTCATCCGCGTCAATTCTTACTATGTTGCTGTCAAACCTTTCAATAAACCTTTTAGAATATTCCGTTTTCCCCGCTCCCGGCGAACCTGCCATAAATAATGAAATAGGGTTTTCGTTCGGTTTATAAATTTTGCTGCTAGCAAATTTTTCAAACAATAAATTTTTATTCTTTTTTATAAATTCTTTAGCATTCTCGCTGTCTTCTAATAATTTACTCATTGTTTTATATTTATAATAACGCTTTTATAAATCCTACCTCCACCTTATCACTCCACACCCGATAAATCAAGGTTAAACAGAGAAAATTAAGACATTCTGTTATTTGCAATCTCACAGAAATATATGATTCAGATCAGGAGACGCTGAACCAACATAAGATTTCTGTGATTGTCGTAGACAAGATTGTTTAGAGGAGTTTGACAAAAGGCTCCAGTTAGGAGACTGGAGCCAACGAAGATTAATGCAGCAATAAATAAGATAAAACTGTCTCGTATTTCTATTTTCCCAAAAGCTCTATTTTCAACTTCCTTATTTTTTTTAAATCACACCCAATCATAAATATAGGGGAAATAGAAATATAGTGTATTTTGCAACGGCCGTTGCAAAATACACTATATTTCTATGCACGTTATGTATTAAGTTATGCTTTTGTATATTTTTTTATATAAAAAAATAAAGCAAAGAAGTTTTGATATTAAAGCAATTATTGATCAACTATTTTGTAATAAGCTGGCGGGGAATATCTTTGATTTAAAGCAAAATATCAAAAGTAACGAATGCGACAACTATGTAGCGGAACAGCTTGCCTAAAATAACATAAAAAGTGAATTTTTTAAAATCATATTTCAAAAGCCCCGCGACAAAAGTTAGGGGATCTCCGATGATCGGAAGCCATGAAAAAAATAACATGATGGGGCCGTATTTTTTGAGCTTTTTGGACGCTTTTTCGGTTTCTTTGTCATCAAACTTTATAATTTTGTGAAATACAGTATTACTTCCTTTCATGCCGATATAATAATTAGTTACAGCGCCAAGATAATTCCCGGCGGTTGCAACTAAGATAATAATAAAAATATTTAATTTTTGGCTTACGAAATATGCCAAAAGTCCTTCGGAGCCGAGAGGAATCAAAGTTGACGCAAGAAAACTGTATGTGAAAAGACTCAGGTAGGCATTTTCTAGTAATATTTTTAAGATATCTAGCATTGTGAGTATGTTAATTTATTGGTCATACGCAATTTCACATTCTTTCAATTCTCTCGTTCTTAAGAAATATGTCATTCTGAACTTGGTTCAGAATCTTTCAACTATTACACCAAACAAGTCCATAAAATCATTGAATCTTTCGCTTAGGACGAAAACTCAATTGCTGTCTTTAGTATAAATAAAAAGATGATTGCATTTGCGTCGTAGACGAAAGGCAATATTAAAATAGGATAAATTGAACCTAAAATATAATAGATTCTGAAACAAGTTAGAATGACAAAAATAAGGAAGTTTTAGCGTTGAATAGTGTTAAGTTACATATGACCTTAATTTATACAATAACTTAATACGACAACTTAATACTATAACAATCTAACAGTTTATACAATAAAATTTCTTTCTTAAAAAATTTTGAAATAAGAACTGCAAGTGATATAATGAAATTATAATTCATTTTTTATTTTTTATGCAAAAACGCTGGATTGTGAATAAAAAATATCCTGAAAAATTTGCGAAGGAATTTCCGGAACTTTCTTCAATTATTCTGCAACTTCTTTGGGACAGAGAAATTAAAGATCAAACTCTTGTTGATGAATTTTTTAATCCGGATTATGAGCAGGATATTCATGATCCGTTTTTAATGAAAGACATGGATAAGGCTGTCCAAAGAATTTCCAAAGCACTTGAAAATGACGAGAAGATAACAATTTATGGAGATTACGATGTTGACGGAGTTACTTCTTCCGTAGTCATGGTAAGTGCGCTTATAGAATTAAAATCGGTTATTAGTCAAATAAAAAAAGAAGAAGCGAAAAAATTTATAGATATATATATTCCTGACCGAGAGCTTGAAGGATATGGACTTAACGAAAAAGCAATAAAGGAAATCAAAAAGAAAAAAACTGATTTGGTTGTGACTGTTGATTGTGGAATTTCCAGTTTTGAGAGCGTGGAGATCGTCAAAAGATTAGGGATGGACATTATCATAACTGATCATCATCATGTTCCGGATGAAGTTCCTGAAGCGTTAGCAGTCATAAATCCCAAGCAAGAAGACTGTTCATATCCCTTCAAAGAGCTGGCAGGAGTTGGCGTCGCGTTCAAGGTCGCGCAGGCGCTCATTGGAAATCTATCAGATAGAAATATAGACCTCCCTCATCCCGACCCTCTCCCAAAGGGAGGGGGAGAAAAAGAGCCATTAAGTTTAAATTCTAGAAAGTTACAGCCTAAAAAGCTAAAAAGCTACAATTTAAGCATTGGTTTTGAAAAATGGCTTCTTGATCTTGTGGCCCTTGGAACAGTTGCGGATTGTGTTAATCTTATCGGAGAAAATAGAACATTGGTAAAATACGGACTTTTAGTGATCAATAAAACAAAACGAATAGGAATTAAAAAACTTATCAAAGCATCAGGAACAAAAATAAGGGAAAACGGCAATGTTAAAGAGGCGAAAATGATTGACACGACTTCCATAAGTTTTATGCTTGCTCCAAGGCTTAATGCCGCGGGAAGAATGGATCACGCCAACACTTCTTACGAGCTGTTGAATTCTGAGGATGAGCGCGAGGCGGAAGAACTTGCCGGCAAACTTGAAAAAAACAATCAAAACAGGCAGAGAATTACCGAAAAGGCCATGGTTGAAACGAGACAGAGGATCGGCAAATATAAAAAGTTGCCGAAAATTATTATTGAATCAGATCCCGACTGGAGAATCGGCATCGTAGGCCTTGTGGCGGGAAAATTAGCTGATGAATATTCCCGGCCATTTTTAGTTTTACAGGAAAAAGAAAACCAAAGTGCCGGATCAGGAAGGAGTATTCCGGAATTCAATTTGATCGAAGCGATCGAAAAATGCAAAGATATCCTGATAAGTTTCGGCGGGCATTCTCAGGCGGCGGGACTTAAAATCGAAAATAAGAATTTAAAGAAATTCAGGAAAAAAATTGAAGGAATTGCTAAGAAAGTTCTAAAGGAAGAAGACCTCATTCCTTCAATTGAAATTGATCGTAAAATAGATCATGAGCAAATAAATTGGCAACTCATTGACGAGATTGAAAAATTCAAACCATTCGGACAAGGGAATAAAAAGCCGGTGTTTATGGCAAAAAAGTTTGAAGTGCATGAAGTACGAGCGGTTGGGAATGATAACGCGCATCTCAAACTTTGTTTTAAAACGATCTTAAAGGATAAAGACGTAAAATATTTTCCGGCAATCGCATTTAGGCTTGGCAAATTGGCGGAAGAAATGCCAAACGAAAAGCCGGGACTTCGCTGGGGAGATATTGTTGATGTTGTTTTTCAATTGGAAGTGAATGAGTGGAATGGGAATAGGGAGTTGCAGATGAATGTGCTGGATTTGAAGATGAGTGAATAGTGTTGCTTCAACACGCCCCGTCTGCTTCGCAGCCCACCTATCTCAAGAGAGGGACTATCGTAAAAGTAAAATTCCCCTCTCGAGAGGGGTAGTCCGCGTAGCGGGCGGGGTGTGTTAAGAGTAAAAATATGCGTAAAATAATCCCATATAACCCAAAACTAAAACAAATAGCAAAAAATTTAAGGAACAACAGCACTTTGTCAGAAGTATTATTATGGCAACACCTGAAAGGCAAAAAAATGAAAGGGTATGATTTTCACAGACAAAAACCTATTGGAAATTATATCGTTGACTTTTTCTGTAATGATCTAATGCTGGCAATTGAAATTGATGGTATAAGCCATGATGATAAAATTAATAAAGACATAAAAAGACAAAAGCAAATAGAAAGTTTTGGAATAAGCTTTTTGAGATTTAATGATATTGATGTAAAAAAGAATATTGAAGGAGTGATTGTGGCGATTGGGGAGTGGATTGATGAGTATAATTCGTAACACACCCCATCTGCTTCGCAGATTTACCCCTCTCAAGAGGGGAATAATTTATTGTAATTGCTTCGCAGATTTACCCCTCTTAAGAAGGGAATAATCTATTGTACTGCTTCGCTTTCTGTCTCTCTTCTTGAAAAACGAGGTAGATCGAGAAGAGAATATATTTTAGTTTGTTTATAGGATATAAAAGTGTTAAAATATAAACATACAAAGCTTAAAAGCATAGGATTAAATTATAAATTATATAATTAGTGAAAAGTCTTGAAAAAGAAAAGCAATCTTCCAATGAGAAAGCAAATATCTTAGTAAATAATTTTGATGATCTTTTGAAGTCTGTCAAAAAGCAAGTTCCGATCTTTTATTTTTTACAAGAAAAATATGATTTCAAAGGAGAAATTTTGGAACTTGGCGCGGGGAGCTGCTGGTTTAGCGCTCTAGTTTCGAAATTGCCGGAAGTAGAAAAAGTATACGCGCTTGATCTATCAGAAGATCTGCTTGATAAGATCGGTAAAAAAGTTATCAAACAGTTGGAAGGAAATTGCAAGAAGATCAAATTCGTTGTTTCTGATTTTCATAAAATGTCTTTTAATAATAATAAATTTGATATAATAATTTGCGATGCCTCGCTTCATCATACGCAAAATTTACCGGTTTTACTGAAAGAAACAAGCAGAGTTTTGAAAAATGACGGATTTTTATTGGCAATTCGCGAGCCAATAAAAACCGTTCCTTATTTTTTGAAATTAAAAAAATTTGGAAAAACAGAAATAAAAAAAGGGTCAACGGAAAATATTTATAGCAAAAGTGAGTGGAAAAAACATTTTTCTGAAGCTGGATTTGAACTGGGTTTTTCTGAAGAATTTAATAAAAACGATACGACAACAAGGCTAGCAAAAATTCCTTTATTTAAGGTTTTTAATGGCATTTTATTTTCAAGATATTATTTATTTGCTAAAAAAGTTAAATCAAAACTATGACAAACGAAAAATTAAGTTCGTCAATACCGAAACTGATTATATCTGTAACTTTAATCGTGATGATTGGAGGACTTATGGGAACGGTTGGGTATTTAATAACAAAAAAAGATGATTTGAAAAATATTTCAACAGAAACTGAACAAACAAAAAATATTTCAATTTATGATATTGGCTTTGAAAAAATATTTCTAAAGGATTCAGAACTTAAAGATTTTTATAAGCCTTATAGGGAAACAAATACTGCGTCAGGAATTGGAAAAGGACACCCGATTATTTTTGGCGATTTGACTCAAGATGGCATTGACGAAGCCGTTGTTCCTGTTTCTTCCGGAGGAACTGCCGGGGATACGGCTTATGCTGTTTTTAGTGTTCAAAACAATAAATTAACAAAACTTTTTTACAATTTAAATATCTATCAAGTTATTTTGAAAATAGAAGATGGACAACTGATTGAGCAAACGCCATTTTTTTCTGAAAATGACGCGAATTGCTGTCCTTCATTTTATAGATATACATATTATAAATACAACAAAGAAAATAATAAGATGGAAATAGCAAAAGCGATACTAAAGAAGAATGATAATAATTTAGCAGCAAATGAAGATAAAAACGAAGTTGATATTTCCGATTGGCAGATATACAAAAATGAAGTCCTTGAACTTGAAATAAAACATCCTATAAATTTAAATAAGTATATTAATGAATTTACATTCTTTATTACTTCAGAAGAAGATCTTAGAAAATATCAAAAAAAAGAAGAAGCGGATATGTGTCTTCATAATTGTGGATTGTTTAAAGAAAATGAAGATTTGTTTAATAAGCAGTTTGAAATAATAAATAAATCTAGCCATTGTCCATATTTAGAAACATATAAAGAAGATATAAAAAACAACTTTGTTCTATTTAGTAAAGGAATAAGAACTATTGAAAAAATTGATAGTATCGAAAATGAGAACTTAAATGTTTGCGGATTAAAGCTAATAACTTATGAAGGCTATGAAGCTGGTAATATAACGCTATATTCTTATATTACAATTTTTCAAAAAGATGACAAAATTATCAAAATTGATCTTCCTTTATTTCCTGTAGAAGTATTTAAAGAAGCTGATGAGATTTGGAAGGAAATCGGATATAATTTTGAAACAAAACGATGCGAAGGTTGTTATCAAAATGAACTAAACTTTGATATGAACTTTGATGTTAACGAAAAAAGAATACAAAAAATAATAAGACAATATGATGAAATTGTTTCTAGTTTTAAATTAAATTAGGTTTAACAACACAGACGCAAAGCGTATCATATAGTTCTACCCTGTCTTGACAGGGGTTCCCGCTGTCGCGAGATTTAGCCTCGCGACATGAAGTTTCGCGGAACATGACATAGGAAAACGCGATGAGACTTCTGTCGAAGGGCTAGGCCCCGTGGCGGCACGGAAAACTATTTTTTCAGTAAACCGCTCTCAAGAGAGCGTAGAATAATGATATTCAAATTCCTATGCTTTTAAATTAAAATTAAAACATAAATAAATTTTTTTGACTTTCCGACTTTATAAACTTTATAATTTTTAACTTATTTATCCTATGCTTTCAAAAATAAATTCTTGCGCAGTTATCGGACTGGATTGTGAGGCGGTGGAAGTTGAGTTGGATATAAGCCCGGGACTTGGGAATATCACTGTTGTTGGTTTGCCGGATACTGCTGTTCAGGAGTCAAAGGAAAGAGTTCGCGCGGCGATCAAAAATTCCGGTTTCAAATATCCGACAACGCGTATTACGATCAATCTTGCCCCAGCGGATATCAAGAAAGCCGGTCCCGCTTATGATCTGCCGATTGCGATTGGAATGCTCAAAGCGTCAAAGCAATTGGACGCGAGTATTGATGACAGTCTTTTTGTGGGAGAACTTTCTCTTGATGGGAAATTAAGGCATACGAATGGAATTCTGCCGATTGCGATTTATGCTCAGGAAAAGAAATATAAAAGATTATATATTCCAAAAGTGAATGAATATGAAGCGAGCTTGGTTGAAGATGTTGAAATAATCCCGGTTGAAAGTTTGCTCCAACTTTTCCGACATCTTAGCGATATAGAGATCATTGAGCCTGCAAAAACTCATGGCTTGGATGATATCAAAGAAAGTGAAAATTTTTCAATTGACTTTGCCTATGTGAAGGGGCAGGAACATATCAAAAGAGCGCTTGAAATCGCGGCAAGCGGAGGACATAATGTTCTTTTGAGTGGTCCTCCCGGAACTGGAAAAACTCTTTTGGCGCGAGCCGTTCCGACCATACTTCCGAAGATGACAAAAGAGGAGGCGCTGGAGGTTACGAAAATATATAGCATTGCCGGACTTTTGCCTTCTGATGAGCCATTGATAAAAATCAGGCCGTTCAGAACTCCGCATCACAGTGCTACGGCCCCGTCTCTTGTTGGAGGGGGGCAATTCCCAAAACCCGGGGAAATAAGTTTGGCTCATCGGGGAGTTTTGTTTCTTGACGAACTTCCTGAATTTCCCCGCGGAATTTTGGAAAATCTTCGCCAGCCTCTTGAGGACGGGATCGTTACAATAGGCAGAGCGCAAGGCACGCTTACTTTTCCCGCCAAATTTTCACTTATTGCCAGTATGAATCCCTGCCCGTGCGGATACGCAAGCGATCCAGATCGCGATTGCAGCTGTTCGCCGGCGCAAATTATAAAATATCAGAAAAAGATCTCAGGTCCGCTTCTTGACAGAATTGATCTTCATATTGAAGTTCCGCGTATTAAATTTGAAAAGCTTGCGAATGATGATCTGGCAGAGCCTTCAAAGTCAATAAGAGCGCGCGTAGAAAAAGCGAGAAAAATCCAGCAAGAAAGGTTTGAAAATAAAAAAGTTCTGACCAACTCAGAAATGAGCTCTCAGGATGTGAAAGAGTTTTGCAGAACAAACGCGCAGACGATTGAGCTTCTTAAAACAGCCGTCAATCAATTCCAGTTAAGCGCGAGGTCGTTCTATAAAATTCTCAAGCTCGCCAGAACGATCGCAGATTTGGAAGAAAAGAAAAACATTGAAAGCGTTCATGTTGCGGAAGCGTTGCAATATCGCCCGAGGAGCAATGTAATTTAGAATCTTGGATTATGAATTATGAATCAGGAATTTATCGTATAAATTTGAATACGATTTCCTCCCCTGATAAGAGCTTGCTCTGAGCGATAGCTGAATAGGGAAGGAAGGGAGTATCCCTCTTTGTAAAAGGGGGCAGGGGGATTTAGTGAAATATTGTAGAACTATAAACTAAAAACAAATTTAAAAGTTTCTTCTAGCTTTTATTTTATAATTACAATTCTGTCCGCATTCAAAACCCCCTTTAATTTCCCCCCCCATTCGACTTTGCTCAGGGCAGGCTCTTATCAGGGGGACGATATAAAATATGCAAAACCTAATTTAATAAAAAACAATATGGAAAATGAAGAACAAATTTTGGAAATTTTAAAACAAAATCAGGAAATTTTAAAACAGACCCACAGGTCTGCTGAAAAAACTAGAAAATATATTCTTTATAATATGATCTTTACTGTAGTGGTTTTCCTTTTGCCCGTAATCGGACTTGTAATCGCAATTCCCATCTTTATGAGAACATATATGGAATCGCTCAATGGGTTGATATAAAAAAGAAGGTGAAAAGATGTTCACCTATAAAATGAATTTAATATTTTTGTTTTTAACTTTTCAATTATTCTAGGGTCTTCATATATAAAAATAAAATAAAGAACCCATAAACAATAGAGAATGCAAACGATTAAAGATTCTATAACATCAGGTAATCTATATTCGGAAAGAAAAAGTCCAAAAACCGTGAAGTGTGTAATAGAAACAAAAATAGTAAATTTGATTTCTGCTGTATGTTTATTCCAAAGATCTGATATGTTTTTCAACATTTGTATCTCTCCTATAATTTTTCTTTTTTTATAACACACAAATTTAAACTTAGCAATAGTCAAAATTATATTCTTAACATATTTTGAATTCTAAGTATTTGTGATGAGAAATCCCTTCAATAATATTTTACTGTAATAATTTTTATGCGTTTAATCTAATTAAAAAGATTCCTCAGTCGCGGAGTTTATCTCTTAGGCTCATTTCGAGACAAAAAGATGTTTTTCTTCACTGACTAGAGATTCGGAATGATTGCGCGCTTTCTCGTCACAGTCTTCTGTGGAGAGACTGCGACGGGGTGAAAGTGTTTACATATTAAAATGTTTATATGTTTGTATGGTTTGTCCCTCTATACAAAATGAAATTTACATACTATAATAAAAAATATTATAGTTTAATCAGTATAAAAATAGTAAAATACCTATATGAAAAAGAAAATTAAGAAAATTACTAAAAATCCCATAAAAAACGATCTAGTAAAAAATTTATTGACCATTATTCTACTTTTTGTTTTTATGGCGTCTGCTTTCACTCTTTTTGATATTTCAGAAGAAAAACCCGAAGAGATATCAATAAGTAAGCTTGCGAAACAGGTTGATGAGGAAAAAGTGAAAGAGATAATTGTTAGAAACGAAAAAGTTGAAATAATTTTAAACGATGAAAATAATACAAAAGAAATAGCTCGATTAGGAGGAACTTCTTCGCTAGAAGATGAGCTAAAAAATGTACATGAAATTTCGAAAGAAAAGGTTGATAAAGCAAATATATTAGAAAAAGACATAACCGGAACTGAAAAATTTCTTGTCTCTTTCGGCCCGTCTCTTCTATTGTTTATTCTTATCGGTTTTCTTTTATGGATGATGCTTGGGCAAGCCCAAAAGCAGAATGGGCAAGCAATGTCATTCGGAAAATCAAAAGCAAGGTTTCTGAAGCCCGGAGAGAAAAAAAAGAAAACAACGTTCAAAGACGTAGCGGGAGTAAAAGAGGCGAAAGAAGAACTGCTGGAAATTGTTGATTTTTTGAAAAATCCCAAAAAGTTTCTTGAGCTGGGAGCAAGAATTCCAAGAGGCGTTTTGCTTTTAGGTCCTCCCGGAACCGGAAAAACTTTACTCGCGAAAGCGGTTTCCGGAGAAGCTAATGTTCCGTTTTTTAATATTTCCGGTTCGGAATTCGTGGAAATGTTTGTCGGAGTCGGAGCTTCAAGGGTTAGAGATCTGTTTAAGAATGCCAAGAAAAACGCGCCGAGCATATTATTTATTGACGAAATTGACGCGGTTGGAAGACATCGCGGAGCGGGTCTTGGCGGCGGACACGATGAAAGAGAGCAGACTTTGAATCAAATTCTTGTTGAAATGGACGGTTTTGATACTGAAACAAATGTAATTGTAATGGCAGCAACGAACAGGCCTGATGTTCTTGATCCGGCGCTGCTCAGACCAGGTAGATTTGACAGGAGGATCATGCTTGATCTTCCGGATATAAATGACAGAGAAGGAATATTAAAAGTTCATGCCCAGGGAAAGCCGATTGAGAAAAATGTAGATTTGCGCAGAATAGCGGAAAGAACCCCTGGATTTTCCGGGGCGGAGTTGTTCAATTTACTCAATGAAGCAGCAATTCTTACGGCAAGAAGGAATAAGAAAATTGTAGGAAAAAATGAGATTTTGGAGTCTATTGAAAAAGTTATGCTTGGTCCTGAACGGAAAAGTAATCTACTTCTTAAAGATGAAAAGAAAATTGCCGCTTACCATGAAGCGGGGCATGCTCTTCTGGGACATCTTCTTCCTAAAACAGATCCGATTCATAAGATATCAATAATTTCCAGAGGTCGTGCTGCCGGTTATACTTTAAATCTTCCTGAAGAAGACAGGCATTTTCATTCTAAATCGGAATTCATAGACAATCTTGCAATGCTTCTGGGAGGATACGCGGCTGAAAAAATAATTTTTGATGATCTTACGACTGGAGCTAGTAGTGATTTAACTAAAGCAAGCGGAATAGCGCGTGAATTGATTACAAAATATGGAATGAGCGAAAAGATAGGGCCGATCGTTTTTGGCCAGCATTCTGGAACGGTTTTCTTGGGGAAAGAAATTCACGAACAGAGAAATTATAGTGAAGAGGTTGCCGCTGACATTGATCATGAAGTTGAGAGGTTTCTTAATGATGCCCTAAAAACCGCGACAGAAACAATAAACAAAAATAAAGGCAAATTAGATAAAATAGCGAAGAGGCTGATAGAAGTTGAAACGATCGAGAAAGAAGAATTTGAGAAGTTGATGAAATAAATTGTTAGATTGTTCTCTTGCTGCATTGCTAATATTTTAAAATTACGAAATATCATTGCGGGGAGCACTGAAATGAATTCATAAACCCTCGCGACTACGAGCGTAAATCGTAATATTACATCTAGTGAAACTATTGCGGGATTGCAGGAGCCTGCTCTGAGCGATAGTCGAATGGGTCGGCTTTTCTCTCATTAATATTCGTTCAGCCTTCTCGCAATGACAGTAAGTGTATATTAATGAATTTCTTACCGGCGTTTGCTTAATGCTAAATACTGTAGACTAAATACTATCTAAAAAATATGAAGAAACTATTCAGTAAAAATGTGTTCTTTTCACTGTTTTTTGCTTTATTTCTAGTTCAAATCTTATTTCTAGAAACAGGAACAGTTTGCGCGCAGTGCGGACCGACCGTTGGCATTCCGTGTAATCCTCTTGATGGCACGGTTTCATCTTTTCGTGACGCAATTATTGTTGTTATTAGATACTTATTATATATTATAGGAATTATAACATTAACTTTCATAGTAATATCAGGTATCAAATATATAATCTCTTCTGGCAATGAAGAAAAAATGAAATCAGCCAAAGACGCTCTCTTTTCTTCTCTTTTCGGGCTGGCGCTGGCGCTTATGTCTTATGTCATTTTGGAAGCGATCGTTGATATTTTGAATAAATAAGCTTTTCGTAAAACTAATAAAAATAGTGCTAAACAATTGCCTTAACAAGTTTTTCTTCGCGCAATATTTTTAATGCTTTTAATATTCAAATCATAAAGATGCCTGTCGCCCGGAAGCGTTTTGCGTCTGTGATGAAAACCTAATTTCTTCATACGTAAGTTGGTTTTATTTGAGAAATTGTTGTATAATAAGTTTAAGAGCTTGTAAATATAAATAAAATTATGCTATTTTTGCCTAAATATTGGAAAAAGAAGATTTTCTTTATAGGAATTTTTTGCTGTTTGTTTTTTATTTCAATCTGTAGCTCGGTGGTATGTTTTTGCGCAGCTTCCTGTGATCCGGAAACTTCATTCTTTTGCAATCCTTTGCGGGGGACTGTAGGGACGCTTGTTGAAGGAGGAGAAAAAATGACCGGCTATATCCTGGGTCTAATCGGATCCGTAGCGCTGCTTCTCATAATAATATCCGGCATCATGTATATAACTTCTGCCGGAAATGAAGAAAAAATTGCTTCTTCAAAGAAAATACTTACCGGATCGGTTGTTGGCCTCGCGATCGCGCTTCTCGCATTTAGTTTGCTTCAAGTTCTTTTGTCGATTCTTAATATGTAGGATAAAAAACATCCAATAACCAACGTCCAACATTCATTCAATATCTAAAATTTAAATAATCAACAAAATTGAATATTGAAAGTTGAGTGTTGAATGAATATTGGGTATTGTCTATTGAATATTAAAACATTTTTTCAATGAAATTTATAACAAATAAAATATTTTTAGTTTTATTCGCGGTTTTGTTTGTAGTTTTGCCGTTAATAGGGTTTTCGCATAATGCCAGCGCTGTGCTTGGCACTCCGACTTGCGCTCCCAATGATGGATGTTTACCTTCCTGTCTTCCTGATTTTGGAGTTCCTGACCCGGACTGTATAGACTTAGGAGTTCCCGGACTATGTCCAAAGTTGCAAGGCTCTAAAGGCTTGATCCCGTGTGGTAAAAATTATGATGACCCTGATACTGATTGGGATGAATGCGCGTATTGCAGTCTGTGTTCCTTTATTTTTATGGGACAGCTTATCGTAGAATTCCTTCTTAAAATTACCGCAGTTGTAGCTGTTTTGGCTATTGCTGCCGGAGGGTTTCTTTATATGTTCGCTGCCGGAAGTCAAGGCACCATAGATAACGCAAAATCAATTATAAAGTACGCTTTGATCGGTTTTGTAATTGTTTTTATTTCATGGGCGGTAGTTGGCACAGTTTTGACAATGTTCGGATATATAGATCCAATCGGAGGAGAGTGGTATGCGTTAGACTGCTAATCAGTTCCTGCTAAAACACTAATTCAATGTATGGAATTTCAATAATTCATAAAAGTAACAGTCATCTTTATGAACATATTGATTTCTATAAAATAGCTTACTACGACTGATAAATCTTGATAGCGATTTAATTCTCCGGCGACTGTTACTGAGACTTTATAACTATTTCAACAAGAACCCTAATTATATCGTCCTAACTGATGTATTGTTAAGATGTTTAAAATTTGAAAGGTTATTTATTTACAAACTCTGGGCGGGTAAGTTATATTTAGTTAAAATTATTGTGTTTATAACACTGCTGATCTTGTTAGTCAGTTTTGTTTTTTTGTAAAAAAGATAAAAATAATCTGGAATTATTAAAAAGCTAGACAAAAGTTAACGAATAATCGAAAATACAAGAGAACAAGAGAAGAAAGAGGAGTCCATAGAGAATGATGAGAAAAAAATAATGGCGAAAAATTTTCAAAAACTTATTAGTTGAAATTAAAAATTTAATAGACCTGTCGGTTAGCTGGCAGGAATTAAAAATTAAGATTAAGTTTCTACCTTTACATATAATATTTTTATGTTAAAATGTTAAAATGTTAGTATGTTAAAATGATCATATGATTTTGGGCCATTAGCTCAGTTGGTTAGAGCGCGATCCTTATAAGGTCGATGTCCCTGGTTCAAGTCCAGGATGGCCCACAGCAAAACAATAGAGCGATAAAATTTCCAAACACTTTGCAAGTAGGTTCTACGGCTCTAAATGAACTATGGAGTTATCAGATTCTAGTGCTCAAAACCAAAAATAGGCTTCTATTAAAAAGCCTATTTTTTATTGTAAAAGTAAAAGATCCATAATTCTCGCTTCATTATTCTATTTTTTTAATCCAGCGATCTGATTTTACTCGCAGCATAATTTGCTGCTTGTTCTATTGTCTTTTTTTTATTCTCGTCATTTGTTATTATTGAGTCTAGCATTTCTAATAAAACCTTATCAACAGCTTTATCGTCATAGCGAGGCCAGCTTTTTGCAGTAAGAACTTGGCTTGCGAACACACTTCTCGCGTCATCAGAATCAGAGGCTTGTTCTTGCGCAAGTTGCAAGTTTGCGGATGCCCTATTCGTTGCATCTAGATAAAGACCGACATTTTCTTTTTTAGCGGCAAAATTTAGATATTCCCATGCAAGGTCGTAGCAACTAACAGAAGATTTACAGGGTGCTATCTTGGGCACAGCAGGCACCCAGTAGGTTGCATAATTAACTTTATAGTTTTTGTCAAATTGCGGAACGGGAGCAATTTTAAATTTTAATATACCTCCGGTTTTAGTTGTAACATTATCTATGTGATGAGAATAATTGATCATCATTGTTGCTTTTCTTTGCGTGAACGCGTCTATAGAATATATCTGGTCTTCATTCCATGTGTAGAATCTTTTTGCTGGATCAGTAAAATCCGTATAAAATTTTATAGCGGAAATAGTCTCTGGATTTCTAATAGAAATTTCAGATTCTAAAATACCATTTCTATAATTGTTTTGCATAGCCAGAAGAAGAATAATGTCTTGGCTTCTATTCACATTGCTTCCTCCTCCAAATGCAGCTCCAGCTTTCTCAATATTTCCGTTTTCATCAAGTATAGTAAGTTTTTCAGTATAGTTTTTAAATTCATCCCATGTTTGAGGAGCGTTAAGAAAACCTTCGTTTATAAATCTGTCTTCATTATAATATAATGCTGGAGTGTCAATGTAAAAAGGAAGCGCGTATATGGTGCCTTCATCAGACATAAGATCATCAACAGTGACTTGAGCAAATGTATTTTTAAATTGAGAAACGTCCATCATTTTAGCGGGTACAGGTAAAAGTTTTTCTTGATATCTTGGAATCCATGAATTAAATAGCATAAAGATATTAGGTCCTTTCCCTTCAAACTGCATTTCTCTTATTATATCTTCGTAATTTGCTTGGTCTGATATTTTTTTGTAGTTTATGAGAACATCTAGATAGCCGTTTTCCTGCTTTTTTTTGTATGCGTTAAATTTTTCGCTAACATCTTTCCAAT
This sequence comes from Minisyncoccota bacterium, assembly GCA_023137595.1. Taxonomy (GTDB): domain Bacteria; phylum Patescibacteriota; class Minisyncoccia; order JAHIHE01; family JAGLIN01; genus JAGLOZ01. The sequence continues at coordinate 20,925 of JAGLOZ010000071.1, forward strand.
CGTTCGCACTGTCCCAAGGACCGACCATGGTCAAAACAACTACTGGAGGCGGCGGGCCTGAAAGCGGTCTGGTTCCGGGACATTTTTCAAATGGCGGGCATTCAAACATAAACCAAGCTGCGACAAGAATAAATAATATTATAACGCCGATTAAAAGTATTTTTGATTTTGTCATTTTTGTAAATTTAAAATTTATCGCATAGAAATTTAATAATTTGCTTGAATACGGGAGATGTTCGCGAATGTCGCTTGCAAGTGCGCTTTGTGTATGTGCGTAAGCCTAATTTAAAACATAGGAATTTCTGCACTACTCTATCTGCATTTAAAATCTCTTCTAATTTTTCTTTATCAGATGGAAAATAGAACGCGCAAAGCTTAGTTTGCGATCTATCTAATCGCAGAAAAAACCATTCCGTAGTGTTTATTGCCAGTGTTAAGGTTTTTTATGATTTTTAAACCATTTTTAATAGATAGCTTTTTTATATCTTCTTCGCTAAGGCAATGTTCAAATTTTGGTCCTAACGGGACTTTATCAGGAATCCAGTCAATAATAATGATTTTCCCATTATCTTTTATAATTCTTTTTGCCTCGCCTATAACAGAATCATAGTCGTTGCATTGAAATAATATATTTGCCAATACAGCTAAGTCAACAGATCTATCTTTGATATTGGAGCCGCCGATCGTTTCTATATTTGCTCTTACAGTTTCTATATTTAAAAGTCCATATATTTTTGCTTTACTTAAAACAGATTCAAGCGCGCTGTTTAAAACATCTACCGCATAAACCTTGCCGCTGTTTGTTACTAGTTTTGCGATTGGAATCGTAAAATATCCCGCGCCACAGCCAAAATCAGCAATGATCATACCGCTGGTGATATTCATTTTTTTTATAATATCATCTGGATTCATAAGTCCTCCGCTGCCAACTTCACTTATTATTCCAATATCATTTTTATTTTCCTCCATTTGTTTTTTTATTAAATAATTAAATTGTCAAATTGCTAATATTGCCAAATTATCGCACATTTTATTTTCTTCTGACAATTTAACAATAAAAAATATTCGTAAAATGCAAGAATTTTTTCTTATCGTAGAGATGAGGATGAAGCCCATCTCTACTTCTGTGGGAAACATTATGAAATTGGTTGCCTGCCTGTCGGACAGGCAGGCAAACCAGTTCCCGCGTCGTTTAAATTTTTATATGTTAAAATGTTTTACACGATCGCTATTGAAGACACCTTATCTTCACTGCTAAGCCTCATCACTCGAACGCCTTGAGTAGCGCGTCCTGATTTTGCGATATTGGAAAAGGGAGTTCTAATCACTTGTCCCTTGCGAGAAATAAGCAATAGATCTTCACTTAATTGATTTTCGCCTATAACCCTTGAACTGACAAGCGGTCCTGTTTTGGTATTAATTATCGCAGTTTTTATTCCACTGCCTCCTCTGCGCTGAATTTTGTAAAATTTTAAGTTGCTTATTTTTCCAAAACCATTTTCAGATATAGTAAAGATATATTTTTTTTCTTTTCCAGAATCAAAAACAACATCCATGCTGATAACTTTGCTTGCCGGTTTTAACTTGATAGCTTTTACTCCAGAAGCGCTTCTGCCCATAGATCTTATGTCTTTTTCTTTGAATCTAATCGATTGTCCTCTCGAAGAAACTATAATGACATTATTATTACCATTACTTGACCTGACCCACCTTAACTCATCATCTTTTTTTAGTTTAACCGCGATAAGTCCGGACCTTCTAACATTTGTGAATTCTTCTATGCCCGTTTTCTTCATTATACCATTTTTTGTCGCCATTACAAGAAACTTTGTATCATCTTTTTTATCAATGGATATAACCGCTGTAACAATTTCTTCAGTAGAGAGTTGGAGAAAATTAACAATTGCCTGGCCCTTTGCCGTTCTTGAACTAGCTGGAATTTCATAAGCTTTTGTTTGGAAAACTCTGCCAAAGTTTGTAAAGAATAATAAATTATTATGGGTGTTTGTTACAAACAGATGATCCACAACATCCTCTTCTTTTGTTGTTGCTCCAATGACTCCTTTGCCTCCTCTATGCTGAACATGATAGGTCGTGGTATCCATTCTTTTTATATATCCTTCCCTGGTAAGAGTTATTATTACATCTTCGCTTGGAACTAGATCTTCTTGAGAAAATTCGTCGATAGCGCTTTTGACAATTTTTGTTCTTCTTCCGTTTCCATATTTTTTTCCAGCTTCAGTCAATTCATTTTTGATAATTTCCATAATCCTTGTCTTGCTTTTTAGTATTGCCTGGAGTTTCTTGATAAGCTTTTTCTTTTCTTCCAATTCGTCTTTTATTTTTTTTCTTTCCAAACCGGCAAGCGTTTGAAGTCTCATTTCTAAAATCGCAGTTGATTGTCTATCGCTTAGCTTGAACTTGTCCATTAAATCTATATGAGCTTTTTCTTTTGTAGGAGCTTTCTTGATCGTTTTAATTATAGCATCAATATTATTAAGAGCAATATTCAATCCTTCCAATATATGCGCTCTTTCTTTTGTTTTATCTAATTCAAATTTAGTTCTTCTTCTGACAACTTCTTCACGATGGATAAGATAATACTCAAGAATCATTTTTAAATTTAGAACTCTTGGTTGTATTCCATCAACAAGGGCAAGCATATTAAAGTGGAATGCCTTTTGCAGATCAGTAAGTTTGTATAGTCTGTTCAAAATTTTCTTTGGGTAGGCGTCATTTTTCAGGTCCATAACGATCCTGACTCCGTCTCTGTCAGATTCATCTCTAATATCTTTTATTCCTTCAATCCTTTTTATCTTAACAAGTTCGGCTATTTTTTCAATTAGATTGGATTTGTTTACCTGATAGATCACCTCAGAAACAATTATTTGAAAACGACCCTTTTTGTTTTCTACAATTTCAACTTTTGCGCGGATATCTATTTTTCCTCGTCCTGTTGAATAAGCATTTATGATATCTTTATGACCGTAAATTATGCCACCAGTCGGAAAATCGGGACCTTTAACGAATTTTAGCAGATCTTCAATTGTAGCGTTCTGATTATCTATGAGATAAACAGTTGCCTCTATTATTTCTTCAAGATTGTGCGGAGGTATATTAGTTGCCATTCCGACTGCGATGCCCATTGCGCCGTTCAATAACAATTGAGGAATTCTGGCAGGCAGAACTGTCGGTTCTTTGCGGCTTTTGTCGTAATTATCAGCGAAATTAACTGTATTTTTTTCTATATCAACAAGCAGTTCTTCCGCAATTGGTTTTAATTTTGCTTCTGTGTATCTCATGGCAGCAGCACTATCTCCATCCATTGAGCCGAAGTTTCCTTGACCATTGACAAGTGGATAGCGCATTGAAAAGTCTTGAGCCATTCTAACCATTGAATCATATACCGCCACATCTCCGTGCGGGTGATATTTTCCCAAAACCTCTCCTACAACTGTCGCTGATTTTCTAAATTTAGCTTGAGGTTTAAGTCCGATGTCATGCATTGCATATAGAATTCTTCGGTGGACAGGCTTAAGTCCATCACGAACATCTGGAAGAGCGCGAGAGACAATGACACTCATTGCATAATCAAGATAACATTCCTGCATCTCTTCAACTATCGCTTTGTCTTCAATTTTTCCAACATTTTTTTCTGCTGGTTTATTATCATCTTTTTCTTTTTTCATAAGGAGTTATTTTAGTGGTGTTTAATTTAAAATACAGGAACTTCAATATCTGTCACGGTGACGGGCACCTTAGCATCAAATATATCTAAGGTGCCCGTCACTTAGTAATGCTTTATGTCTGCCTTCCGGACTGGCAGTCCTATATGTGTTCATAGGACCTGGTCTATTGTAGAGGAGCTAAATATGTAGAGTCTAGCAGATTATCATAAAATGAAATAACCTCTCCGTTTTGAGCGTCTATAAGGTAAATATAATCACAAATAGGTTGAAGTGAAAAGACATTTATTTTCCAAGCTAAATAATATTTGACTGGATTACTATCAGTATCTCTATAAACAACTATTTCTGAACTTTTTAAATCTAGACTTTCATTTTTCAAAGCGTCAGCTATTAAATTAAAAGCCTCATCTTCTGTAATTCTTGGTTCAATGTTGTTAATCTCAATATTTGTATCAAAATTAGAGTCTGAATGAGCTATTTTTTCTTCTTCATCGCTTATAATAAAAGATACGCTGCTTTTATATACTAAAATGTCTTTATGATACTGCTCATATTCTACATACCAGCTGTTTTTCCATTTCTCAATATTTTTTAATTTTAAATCAGATAAATTTGCGTCTTTAAGGTAATTATTCTCTTCAATATAATTTTTTACCGCTTCCTCTATTTCTCTTTCTTCGTTTTTAATAGCAGCTTCATTGGTAATAGCATTATAATTTTTGCTTATTTTATTAATATTATCAAGTTCGCTTTTGAAATTAGGAAATGAAGAAAATATTGATTTCTCGTAATTATACCGCGTACTTTTTTTTGAATTTAAGCTAATGTATAATCCTATGACCACAACAATCATACAAAAAGCAACAAAAATCCATATAATTTTGATTTTTGTTTCTTCTGGTTCATCCTGTATTTTTTTTAGTTTATTTTTAAATTTGTTTATCATAATTTAGTAGATAGTATCGAGTATGTAGTATTTAGCACTGCATATTAAACTTTCAAACCCTGTTTGTTGTCATTGCAGGGAGCGACAGTGACGAAGCAATCCCGAAACTATACACACAGAGCTGCAATATAACACTACATGAATCTAAACTCGGGACTACCAGAGCTTGCCCTGAGCGATAGCCGAGGTTGGTCTTTCTCTCATTACATTCGTTCAGCTTCTTCGCAATGACAATGAGGCGTATAACAATGAATTTCTCACCAGCGTTCGCTAAATACTAAATACTTACGCAGTTTTCATTAACACAACTTTTGCTTCATTTTGAGGTAGATCTTTTTTCTTTATGTTAAATTTCTCAACAGCATCTTCTGCGGATATGCCGTGCTCTTTGCAAAAATTATCGGCATTATCTATCTTTGACAAGTCTCCGGACATTCCTGTAAGTTTATAGTGCATAGGAATAACTATTCTTGGTTCAGTTTGGCTTATTATGACGCTTGCCAGTTTCCAATCTATAGTAAAAATTCCGCCGATAGGAATAAAAAGGACGTCAATTTGTCCTATTTTTTCCAGCTGACTATTCAAAAATCCTTCTTGTCCGAAATCTCCCAAATGACAGATCCTTATATCTTCCATTTCAATAACATAAATAATATTGTCCCCCCTTTCCTTCCCTTTACTGTTGTCATGGAAAGAATCAATGCCTCTTATTGTTATCTTTCTTATTTCGTATTCTCCGGCACTATCAACTACGAACGGATCGCCTTTTATAATTTTAAAATTATTATGATCGTAATGATCATGACTGACTGTTACAATATTAGCCGCTCCGTAAGGCGGTTTTAATCCAATTTTTTTATCAAAAGGATCTGTAATCAAAACAATATCTTTGCTTTGTAATTTAAAACAGCTTTGCCCATACCAGGTAATGTTCATATTTAACATTTTAACATTTTAACATGCTAACATCTGTGTGCTTGTTAATATGTTAGCATGTTAATATGTTAACATGAAAAAGACCCTTTGACAATATAAAAATAATAGATTATACTATATTTATCATTTGACGCTCCTTTAGAGTGTCAAAAATCTCAAAAAGAAAGGAGAAAATTAAAAATGGCAAGTTCTGTTAAAAAAACGAGCAAAGCTTCAAAAATGGATGTTTTACTGAATGATAAAGAAGCTCCTAAGCTTCCTAATGTTGGTGATATTATAAAAGGAAGTGTGATAGAAGCAGGCAATAATATAATTTATGTAAATCTTGGTCCGATCGGTACCGGAGCTATTTATGGTTATGGAAAATTTGATGGCTTGACTATGATCAAGGAACTAAAGCAGGGAGATCCACTATCAGCGACTGTTACGGACATTGAAAATGATGATGGTTTTGTAGAAATGTCGTTGAAGCAGACCAGTCTTGAAATGGTTTGGAAAGAACTGGAAAAAAAGATGGAAGAAAAAGAGGTTATTGTAACCAAAGTCTTGGAAGCAAACAAAGGCGGGCTTATGATAAAGATAAATAATATTATAGGATTTTTGCCAGCTTCTCAGCTTTCCAGTGAAAATTATCCGAGAGTTGGTGATGGCGATAAGAACAAGATTTTGTCTTTATTGATGCAATTGGTTAGCAAGGATATAAAAGTTAGAATAATCGGATTGGATAAAGATGAAGGAAAACTGGTTGTGAGTGAAAAAGCTACAAAAACGGAAGAAGAAAAGCAAAAAGTTTCAAAACTGCAAGAAGGAAATATTGTTGAAGGTGAAATTAGCGGTATTGTAGATTTTGGAGCATTTGTCAAATTCAATGACAACCTTGAAGGTCTGGTGCATATTTCTGAGCTGGCATGGAAATTGATTGATGATCCGAGAAAATTGTTTAATGTCGGCCAAAAAGTCAAATGTAAGATAATCGGAATTGATGATTCAAGAATTTCGCTGAGCATCAAAGCCTTAGAAGGAGATCCATGGCAAGAAGTAAGTGAAAAGTATAAAGTAGGCCAAAAAGTCAAAGGTGAAGTTACAAAGATAAATCCTTTCGGAGCATTTGTTCAATTAGATAAAGACATTCATGGTCTTGCGCACATATCAAAGCTAGCAGAAGAAAGCGGAATTGAATTGTTGAAAGTTGGAGGAACATATGAATTTGATATTATTTCTATTGAACCTTCTGAACATAGGCTTGGGTTAAAACCGAGAATTAATGAAAAACAATCGCAAGAAAAGAAAGAAGATAAGAAAGTAAAGGCAAAAAATGAAGAAAATGAGAAAGAAGACGAGAATGCAAAAAAAATAAAGAAATCAGAGAAATCAGAGAAATCAGAGAAAAAAGGAAAAAAGAACAAAGATAAGAAAGAAAAAGAAGAAAAAACGAAAGAAAAATCCAAGAAATAACAAAATTGTGGATAACTTGTTGACAAGTTTACGATAAGCAACCTCGTTACTTTATAAAAAGCGAGGTTGTTTTTGTAAGGCAAGTTTCGTTCTTTAGCTTATCTTGGGTAAATAAATAGGGTTTAGCTATATGCTTGACCAAGGTATGTTTTTATGCTATACTGTATGTGTAAGTTGGAATTGCACCTTGAAAAAAAGATCTCTAAATTTTTTAAATGTCAGGAGTAAATTGAATATAAATAGCAAGCAATAGATTTGTTGTGTAATTAGTTTCACAACAAGCCTAAAAATGGTTTCGTTTGTGTTTAGTTTTCTCTTGCTGTTTTTATCGGTTTTCCATAAAATTTTTAAAATAAAAATAAATAAAACAAAAAATAAAAATAAAAAATAAAAAAACAAGGAAAAAACGAAAAAATGGTTAGAGATACAAACGATTCTTTAAAAATAAAGAATTGAAACGATCTTTGTTTGAAATTGTTGTTGCGTCACTTGTGTATATTTGTAACATTAGCGGTTTAGTGTTCAAATACACACAAGTGAACATTTTGTTCTTCCACCCTAGAATAAGAAGGCAACACAAATAGAGATTGTAAAAAGGCCATGAGCCATATAAATCTATATTTGGGCGATAAGGGCCTTTTTAAGCATCTAATTTTTTTAGTTGTTGTATAAATTTGTTGTTTGTGAAGTTAAAAGGTGTTGAAAAACTAGCAAATTTCTATTTTTTAATTTATAGCATAGGAATTTCAATATTTCGGAGTCGTGACGAGAGTTGGGAAGTAATTCTAAGGCTCATCAGCCTTTAGGCTGAAAATATCACAATTCTTTTGAAACTCACTAATTTTTTCTATGAGTGTAAAATCTTGTGTTCTTACTCACTCTCGTGGGGACTCCAATTTACACTTCGCGCATGTGCTCAGAGAACCTAATTTTTTTTATTTTTTATTGCCCAAAAAATCAAATAATGTTATTATATAAATACAGTCAAGCTGTATTTTTTATGTGGATTTATCAGATTAACAATAAATATATGAACAACAAAAATAGCGAAAAATTAAAAAAAATTAAAAATAAATTAATTGCCAAAAAGAAATTGATAATTTCTCAGTTACAAAAATTTGCGAAAAAGAATAAAAAAATAAAGGATGATTTTAGGACGGAGTTTCCTGATATCGGAGATCATCAAGATGAGAACGCGGATGAAGTTTCTGAATATGAAAACAAACTTTCCGTAGAGCATGAATTGGAGAATGAACTCAAGAACATTGAAGGCGCTTTGAAAAAAACTTCAGAAAACACTTATGACATTTGTTCGGCTTGCGGAGAAAAAATAAATCCAAAAAGACTGGAAGTTATGCCTGAAGCAACATTATGCGTTAAATGCAGTGAAAGGAAAAAGTAAAATAATGGATTTTTTTATGTGTAAAAAACAGCAAAGCGTAAGAATTTTTGTAGTTGTTTTTGTTGTTTTATTTCTAGATCAAATTTGTAAATTAATTGTTTTAGAAAGGTTTGCTGACGTATATTTGAAAAAGAATTACAGCTCTCTGTTGGGATTATCCGCTAATTTGTATTTATTTTTTTTATTTCTTCTGGCAGTTTTTATATGTTTAAGGAAAGATATTTTTTTAAAAAGTAGCAATGGCTCGATGTTTGCTTCTGCTTTGTTGTTTGGAGGAGTTATAAGTAATTCTGTTGATATGTTTTTTCGTGGATATATAATTGATTACATTATTCTTCCAGAATTATTTTCTTTCAATATTGCTGATTTGGCGATTTGCGCGGGGTCTTTATTGTTGGGGTGGAAGATTTTAAAGAAATAATAAATAAATTATTACATTGTTATTCTAGTAACTAATTCTATTGTTGCTGAAAAATTGTCATGGTGAGTTTGTCGAACCAATAATTAATTGTCATTCTTAAACTTGTTTCAGAATCTTTAAGCTGTTAAATTGAAACAAGTCTATAAATTACCAATATAGAGTTTATTGCGTTGAATATGACTAGATATAGCAGTTAAAAGATTCTGAACTAAGCTTGTCCTGAGCTTGTCGAATGGATTCAGGATGACATCTTTTGACAAACCTATCTGTTTGATGGGCAGGCTCAAGACGATTTAGCAATACAATAATTTAACAATTTAATCTGATGCCAAAAAAAACACTAACAGTCACATCTTTTATATTCCTGATAATAATTATTTTTAGTGTCGGCTATATTTTGGTAAAAGCCTATCCTAGCTTTAAAACGCCTTACGTGCAAACAGAAAGTGATAAGCCGATTGAAGTAACTTTGGAGTTTTGGGGGCTTTGGGATAATTCTGATAATTGGGAAGAAATTATAAGAAAGTTCGAAAATAGAACTTATAATTTTAACGGACGCAAAGTGAATGTTTCCATAAATTATACTAAAAAAGATTTTGGTTCTTATGAAGAGGACATTGCGAAAGCGAAAGAAAAAAACAATATCCCGAGTATTTTTATGATCAATAATAATTGGTTTGAGAGTTATATTGATCTTCTTGAGCCGTTAGCCGGTAATGACGCTTATACTCAGGAGTATGATCTTATTAGTCATAACGATCTGCTAGACATATTTTCAGCAAGAACACTATTTGACGCGGTTCGTAAAGATCAGCTATATGGAATGCCTTTGTATTCTGATTCTCTTGCTTTATATTATAATAAAGATCTATTTGAAAAAGCGGGAATAAAAGAGCCGCCAAAGTCGTGGCAAGAATTTAATAAAGTTGTGAAAAAATTGACCATTCTTGATAATAAAGATGAAATAATCCAAGCTGGCGCGGCGCTTGGAACCGGAGAAAATGTAAGTCGGTCCTCTGATATTTTGTCTCTTTTGATAATGCAGGGAGGAGGAAGCGTGATAGACAGTGATAGCAAGGTAGACATAAACAAAGAAATAGAGGTGAATATGATCAATGGAACAGAAAAGAGAACTCCTGGGAAAAGAGGTATAGAATTCTATACGGAGTTTGCAAATTCCAAGAAAGAAATATATTCCTGGAATTCCGATCAGGAGAATTCTATTAAAGCTTTCGCGGAGGGCAAAGTAGCAATGATGATCGGATATAGCTATCATGTGAAAAATCTATCGGCTATTAACTCTGGTTTAAATTATGGAATATCGCAAATGCCTCAGCTTGAGAATTCTACCCCGATAAATTTTTCGAATGTGACGATCCCCGTAGTTTCTAATCTTGGTAATTGCAAGGTTGAGCCGGTTGAATTATCTCATGAAGTGGACTGCGCGAAAATTTCCTGGAGCTTTTTGAGCTTTGCTGTTGAAAAAGAGAACTCAAAACAATATCTTGATCTAACAGGCAAAGTCGCGGCGAGAAAAGATTTGATTCAGGAACAGATTGAAGCAGATGGAGCAGCAAGTATTTTTGCGTCCCAAGCTGAAAGCTCGCAGAGCTATAACAAATTTGACGACAAAATTGATAATATTTTAGTTGAGATGATTGATGAAATTAATTTGGAGAGAGAAGAAACAGATAAGATCGTTAATGAAGCGGTTCTGAAAATTGAAAATCTCAATCAAGATACAAGAATACAAGAAACAAGGACACAAACAAATTCCAATAATCAATAATCAAATTCCGAATTGTTTGATTATTGAAATTTGGTTGTTGATTATTTTTTGATTATTGTTTCTTGTATCCTTGTATCTTGATTTTTTATTATTCGAAGTATTCTAGCAATATATTCCTTTAATTTATATAAATAATTCTATGTCCAAATTACTGATCTTCACCGACGGCGGTTCTCGCGGAAATCCTGGTCCTTCCGCGGCAGGTGTTGTTATAAAAAACGATAAAAATGAAATAATTCTAAAGGTTTCAAAATATATTGGCGAAACCACAAATAATCAAGCGGAATACGAAGCGCTGGTTTTAGCTCTTCAAAAAGCAAAAGGTATTTTTAAGTCGCATAAAGTCAAAAAGGGTAATCTGGAATGCTATCTTGACAGTGAGCTGGTGGTCAGACACTTAAATCACGAATATAAAATAAAAGATGAGGGATTACAGCCGCTTTTTATAAAAGTTTGGAATTTAACACTCGATTTTGATTCTGTGAAATTTTTTCATATCCCGCGAGAGAAAAATAAACTGGCGGATGAAATGGTGAATAGGGAATTAGATAGGCAGGAGAGGAATGAAAGTTTGTTTTAAATTTTTAGGGCTTACGAGTATTTTCGGTTTATATATAATTCAACTCTATGAATTGTCATTCTGAACTTGTTTCAGAATCTATTTTCTCTTACGATTAGCCAGGCCCATAAATCACAAAACTTTTAAATGAAGTTGAAAACACAATAGCTGTCATAGAAAGATAATTGTATTTGCGTTGTAGATGAAAGTATAGTGTTAAATGGCGTAAATTTAACCTAAAACAACAAAGATTCTGAAACAAGTTCAGAATGACAGTTTAGTGAACTCAGAATAGCGCCGCTGCAAATAAAAACTCCCCAATGAAAGGGAGTTTTTGAAAATAAACTATATTGTAAATTCAAATTTAGGCAGATTAAAAGAGATGGGGTTTTTTGTTAAGTGAGCGTTAGCTGGTTTGAAGGGTGACCTCCTATTGTATTGTTATTTGATGTGTGATTGGTATTTTTCAAGTTTTTATTTTTAACAACCTGAAAAATACCAATCATCTACAATCAAACCGCTCTTCCCATCTCTTAATTACAAATATAGCATGTATTTATAATCTTGTCAAGGGCAGTTATCCATAGTACGTGATATGATTTATTATATTGCATAGTGAGTTTAAATTTACACTTTGAAAAAAGTGAACTCCATTTCCGGAGTTCGGGTTTTAATCTGTAATAATGCGTTGTAAATCTAATTTAAATTATCATATTTCAAAAACCAAACAAAAATTCTTGTTAAAATGTTAGTATGTTAAAATGTTTATATGATTTGGTCTTGACAAATCGGCGATTTTGTATATACTTAAAAAAGTTTAGGGTCTGTCCATAAATAATCTCCACAATTTCATCTCATCTTCACGCCATCTTGGTGTGATATGACTCTCAATATATATCAATATCTTTCAATTTTTTTCAAACCAATCTGACATATCTAAGTGAACTTGAGGATATTATTTATGGACGTACTCTAAAACGCTTAAGTTTTAAGGTGATAAGCTAGATAATCGCCCAGCACCAAGTTTTACAAGATAATTTGTATCAATAAGTTAAACTTAGTTTTACTAAAATAAATTATTGAGTAATATTGTAATGTAAAACTTGGTGCGGGGAGGAAAGTCCGAACACCCATCCCGAGTTTTCGGGATGAAGTAGGCAGTTGTTAACGGCAACCGTTCCGATTACTCGGGATAGGGAAAGTGCCACAGAGACTATACTACCCAGTACCAAGTTTGTGTATTAGTCAGATATTTTATGCAATAATAAACTTATCTTTATAATTGCAATCGTGACCATATTAGTATATAGACTTGGTGCTGGGAAAAGGTGAAAAGTTGAATAATGTTCTAAATCGTTTAACGATTTAGGGCTATATTCTTTCCTTGTCGGTGACGGCAAGTGATGGTAAACCCTGCCTGGTGCAAGAACAAATCCCTTATTTGGGAAAAAAGTGGTTCGCATGACTTTGTCAGCAATGACAAAGCTAGATAGATGATTATCACCCCAATTTCTTTCAGAAGCTGAGCTTCCAATTGGAAGCTCAGCTTCTGAAAGAAATTGGGGAACAGAATTCGGCTTATTGCTTGTTGCCTTTGAACTCAAGCGTTTTTTTTGTTGTATAATTTAAATATACTATTGCTCTATCGCTATATTGTTGTTATCATTATTTAATGAATCTTTGTAATAATGTGATAATTTAGCAACATAACAATGCAACGGTATAATCTTATAATTTTATGAAAAAGTCAGAATTAGTTTTTAACGCGCTTTTAGTCCCAATAGATTTTTTGATGATAGTTCTTGCGGGAGTGCTTGCGTATTCTTTGAGATTTAGCGTTGAATTTTCAAGTCTTCGGCCGATTGTTTTTGATCTGCCATTTAAGAATTTTATGGAGATAGTTTTTGCAATATCTCCTATTTTTATTATATCTTTCGCGCTGATCGGACTTTATAATATGAAGAGTGTCCGAAAATTGTGGAAAGAAATATTTCAGATTATGATCGGGGTTTCGGCCGGTTTTATGTTTATAATTTTTGCGTCTTTTATGCAGCGGGAAATGTTTTCATCTCGTTTTATATTTTTTGCGGGCTGGTTTTTTGCGATTATAACCGTTGTGATTGGCAGGATCGTTGTTAGAATTATACAGGGCTGGATGGCAAATAAATTTAAATTCGGATTTCATAGGCTGGTTTTACTCGGAGAGAACGGAGCCGTAAAAACTATTCAAAAAGAAATTAAACGTAATAAAGTTTTGGGCTACAAAATTGTCAGGAAGCTCCGAGATTTTAAAGTTGAAGATCTAGAGAGAATATACAAAGATCCCGGCATTGATGAGATAATTTTGTGTTCTACTAATATTAAGGAAGACAGAATTCAGGAGCTTCTGGATTTTTGTCAGGAAAAAAATATTGATTTTAAATTTGTTCCTGATATGTTTCAGGCGCAAGCGGCTCTATTTGAAATGCAGACTATATCTGACATAACTTTGATCGAAGTAAAGCGAACTCCTCTTGATGGCTGGGGAAAAATTTTTAAAAGAAGCATAGACATTATCGGATCTCTTTTGGGGCTTATTATACTTTCTCCATTTTTTGTTTTTATGGCGATTATCATAAAAATGGACAGTGCTGGACCGGTTTTAGCAAGACTTGAGAGAGTTGCCAGGGGCAAGAAATTTAAGCTTTACAAGTTTCGTTCTATGATAGAAAATGCTCACGAGATGAAATATGACAAAGACGGAAATCTTAGGTCTGAATTTGCGAGACTTAATGAAAGAGGTGAGGGTCCTCTTTTCAAGATGAAGAATGATCCTCGTATAACAAAAGTAGGAAGATTTATCAGAAAGACTCGTCTAGATGAATTTCCTCAGCTTATTAATGTTCTAAAAGGAGAAATAAGTTTGATTGGTCCTCGTCCGCACGAGCCTGAAGAGGTTGCGAAATATGAGAAGCATCACAAAAAATTATTAACCATCAAACCAGGATGCACCGGGATGGCTCAAGTTAGTGGCAGTTCGGGTTTAGATTTTGAAAGAGAAGTAAAACTGGACATTTATTATATTGAAAATTGGTCTTTATTTTTAGATCTCATAATTATTATAAAAACCTTGCTTATGTATTTAAGGGGGGATAAGTCGGCGTGCTAGTAACTTATAACTTGTAACATATAACGCATAACGCAATTTAAAGCATTCAGTTTTTATGCTGTTAACTCTAATTTTCTAGCGTCGTTGGCTCCATACTCTCGTGCGGAGCCGTGTCAAATCATTTAACCATGACACTGAAATTCTCTAGAACGTGCTGGACTAATACAAAGAATTTATTAATTTTCATTTTTGTGGTATAATATAAATAAATGTAAATTACCCGTTATTCACGACCATGAGATTTGAGCCTTACTCTTCGAAAAAACTTTGTCGTTTTATACCAAGCAGACAAAAGTTATTTTGTTTAATTTCAATTTGTTTAATTTCAATTTTTGCTTTTCCTGCCTATGCCGTAGGATCTTTCTCATTTCTTGGCAAGCCGGTTGTTGAAATAGTCAATGATATCATAAAATTAATTTTGACATTTGTCGGAAGAATTTCCTTGTTGGTTCTTATTCTGGGAGGAGTGTTTTATGTAATTTCCGGTTCAAATCCCGAAAGCCAGGAAAAGGCAAAAAAGACTATCGTTTTCGCGCTTTTGGGCGTTATGCTTGTTTTAGCCTCATATGCAATTCTAATTATAATAGATAAAATAGCTGTTCAGCCGTAAATTTGCGCTTTGCGCCCGCTTGTCTGATATAGACTGTCTAAAAACTCTTTTGGGTAGGTTGAAGCCATCGCTTCAACCTGTTAAATAAGCCACTTTTAATTTGAGCGAGGGCTCAAATCTACCCGAACGCGAACTTTTTTAACAGTCTGGATAGGTAGGTATATGTTTCTGATGTCTTAATTCATAGCACTATGAATATAAAATATATAAAATATTATAGTAGTTTTGCCGTTTTAGCGCTTTTGGTCTCTGCTCCGGCAAAAGCAATGGAACTGCATTATTTTACCAAAGATATCGCGGAAGTTTTTAATGATTCCACAAAAATTCTTTTGATATATGCTGGCAGATTAGTTCTTCTTTTCCTCATAATTGGAGGTGTGTATTATGTAATTTCCGGTTCTGATCCTCAAAAGCAGGAGAACGCAAAAAAGGTAATTACATACGCGATATTTGGACTTGTGGTTATTCTGATCTCATATGCTGTTATTGTTTCTGTTGGTAAAATTGGCACAACGCCATAAATATTAATAGGTCTAATTTAATGAAACTAATAAAATTATGAAAATTTTAATTTTAGGACATAAAGGAATGCTGGGCCATGAACTGGCAGATGAACTTGAAGGAGATCATGAGCTTATTTTATGGGACAGGGATCAGATTGATATTTCTAATAGGGAAGATGTGATGAAAAAAATCGGTGAGCTAGAGCCTGATGTTGTTGTTAATGCTGCTGCATACACCGCTGTTGATAAAGCTGAATCAGAAAAAGACCTAGCTTACAAAGTGAATGGTTGCGCGGTAGGATTTTTATCTACGATCTGCAAAGAGATAAATGCTCTTTTTGTCCATTTTAGCACTGATTATGTTTTTGATGGTGAAAATCATCTTGGATACAAAGAAGATCATCCTTATAAGCCGATAAATATATATGGAAAATCAAAAGCTCTTGGAGAGAAAATGATACTGGATATTGAACCTAGATATTATATAATAAGAACATCATGGCTTTTCGGTAAATATGGAAAAAATTTTGTGGAAACGATGTTGCGAATCGCTAACGAAGGAAAAGACCTAAAAGTAGTTAATGATCAATTCGGAAGTCCTACCTATGCCAAAGATTTTGCAAAAAAAGTCAGTGAATTAATTGAATCTCATAAGCCGTTTGGAATTTATCACATTACAAATTCTGAAAGTTGTAACTGGTATGAGTTCGCTTTGAAGATCTTTGAATTTTCCGGATTAAACCCAAATGTTCAGCCAGTAACATCCGAGTCCCGAGCACTCGGGACAACTTCTTCTGAAAGGCCGACATATTCAATGCTTATCAATACAAAACTTTCACTGATGAGGCCGTGGGAAGAAGCATTAAAAGATTATTTAATAGAAACTGGAAAAATAGTTAAATAAAAATAAAACAGCTTGAGAACGAAATAAAAGAAATAAAAAAAGACGATCAGTAGAAATATATATCCAAATTATAAAATAATTTTTAATAAATAAAAAAAATGGACAAGAAAAACAAAAAACAAGATGTTGTTCCCGCGATGCTTTTCGTAAGTTTTTTAGGAGTTGTTATTCTGGCTCTTGTTTTGATAGGCATGCCGGGGTTTTAATGTTTGGAAAAACAAAGTTCTGTTTCGCTGCAGTCTCTAACAAAGATTGCAGCGAAGAGAATATTCACAAATGAAAAATTAACAATTTAACAATATAATTCATTAATCTAAGTATATGAAAGATAATTTTAAATTGGATTCGGATCGTTATTATAATATTAATGATTCAAAAAAGAAAAAAGATTTAAGTAAAACAAAAACAAAGGATCTTTCTCTGTTATTTGTTGCGCTATTTCTTTTTATTTTTATTGGTCTTGGCGGAGTGTTGCTTGTTTCTAAAATTAACAACGGCAAAATAGGAATTCCATTTTTTCCAGGCAAGCCTCCGACAATAGAAGAAGAAAGTAATGGAGTTGTAAAAAAGTTTAAAGATTATACGGAGCTGAAAGAATTTATGGAAGATGGTACTGCCGTTACGAGCAGTTACGGCTATGGCGATTATCTCGGCGGAGTCAATGCTTTTGAAGAAAGAATGGAAATAAGTAAATCTAATGGAGACATGGAGGGATGGGGATCAGAAAGCGCGCCGTCTGGCGTTCCAATTGATCAAGCCATTGGAGGCGGTAATGATTATTCCACAACAAATATTCAAGTCGGAGGAGTTGACGAAGGAGATATAGTAAAGACAGACGGAAAATATATTTATACAGTTGCCGGAAATGAAGTTGTGATAGTTGAAGCATATCCGGTTCCAAATGCCAAGGAAATTTCGAGAATAAAACTTGATTCAAGCCCAAGCGGGATCTATATAAATAGCAACAAGCTTGCGGTTTATGGACAAAATTATAATATTCGGACATCTAAAGAATATAGAGATATTTTGCCTGGAAGGAGTAACAGCTATACTTTTCTGAAGATCTTTGACGTGAGCGATAAAAGTAGGCCTGTTTTGAAAAGGAGTTTTGACCTTGAAGGGAATCTTGCTAATTCTCGGATGATCGGAGATTATATTTATTCTGTAACTTCCAGCTATAATTATTATTATGACGATGAATTTCCAGTTCCGATAGTTCTTGAAAATGGAAAAGTTTTGAGTAGCAACAAGAACGCCGCGAATTATTATTCTCCCGATGTTTATTACTTTGACATTCCATACCATTCTTACAATTTCACGACGGTAACGGCTTTAAATATAAATAATGATTCAGAAAAAATAAGCAGTGAGGTTTATCTTCTGGATGGACAGCAGAACAATATGTTTGTGTCAAAGAGTAATATTTATGTAACATTTAACAAACAGATAAGCGAAATAGAGCTGGCAATGGAAATTATGCAAGAAATGATTGTTCCAAGATTGGACAAAAGAGATCAAGAACGGATTGCGGAAATACAAGCAACAAAGAATTACATTTTATCGCCTGAAGAGAAATTGGAAAAGATTGGATTGATGTTTGAAAGATATGCTGAATCACTGACTGACGAAGAAGAAAAAAATCTTGAGAGTGAGATGGAAAACAGAATGAAGCAAAAATATGAAGATATCTCCAAAGAGCTTGAGAAAACTGTGATCCACAAGATCGAGATCAATGATGGCAAACTAAAATATAAAACTTCGGGAGAGGTGACGGGAGTAGTGTTGAATCAATTTTCAATGGATGAAAGCGGGGGGTATTTCAGGATCGCAACTACTAAGAATAGGAGCTGGTCAAGATTTGGGAATGAAGACACGCGAGAATCATATAGCAATTTATATGTTCTTGATGAAGATATGAAAGTTGTTGGAAAAGTTGAGGGACTGGCGAAAGGAGAAAGAATTTATTCCGTGCGGTTTATGCAAAGCAGGGCGTATCTGGTTACTTTCAGGCAAACTGATCCGCTGTTTGTGATCGGTCTTGAAGATCCGACAAACCCAAAGGTGTTGGGAGAATTAAAGGTTCCCGGATTTTCCAGCTAT
>JAGLOZ010000072.1 GCA_023137595.1 Minisyncoccota bacterium
ATCCAAAAGAGATAGATAAATTTGTTTTGGGGGATCGCAATAGCAATTCAATTGCGATCAATGAACATAAAGCGTTCTTGTTCTCAAAAGATAAAAATTTACTTGTGATTCCTGTGAGCATGCAAGAGGAAATTATTTGGGATATTGTTGAGGAAGGTATAACGCCTGAAGAAGGTATGAAGATCATGCCGCCAATTAAGAAAAGATATTTCAATGGAGCGGCTATATTTAATATTAGCAAAAAAGGATTTGAGCTGAAAGGAAAGATCAGCCACTCGGATGAAAATGACAATAACTACAGGTGGAGTGATGGCGTGAACAGGAGTCTGTATATAAATGATGTTTTATATACTATGTCCAGTAAATATTTGAAAGCCAATTGGCTTAATACCCTTGATGAAGCTAAAAGCATTAAGCTTAGATAGCTTTTCAGTTTTATGCGTTTTGATGTTGGCTCCACTCTCCTGAGTGGAGCCTTCTGTGAATTGGGAAAATTTTCTGAAATTGCAAAAGGTTCAGTTAGGAGACTTGAGTCAACAGATAGACAAACCGAAATTTAAAAACAAAAGAAACTGGTTGCAAACCAGTTCCTGCTCTAAGCAATTTAACAATGTAACAATTTAATAAATATGAAACAAAAATCAATCGGATATCTTGAAATAATAATTGCAGTTTCTATTTGGGCGATATCAAGCGGAGTTATCGTTCGCTGGATAGATCAAGGAGCAGAAATCATCTATGGAGTTGGAGCGATGGCTGGCTTTGTCTTTGTTCTTATTTGGCTTGTTTCTAAAAAGCAAACGAAAAAGATTTCTGAGTCATATTCGTGTTGGAAAGAACTTGTTTTGATAGGCTTGTTTATCGGACTGAATAACGGACTGTTCTTTATGGCAATGAAAACTACTACTATTGCCAATGCAATTCTTACTCATTATTTTGAACCGATTCTATTAGTGCTTATCTTCGCGCCTCTTATTCTGAAACAAAAAATAAAAAGAAAGCATATTTTTGCTTCTTCAATAGGATTTGCCGGATTGTTGGTGGTGCTTGGATCTCAATTAAACAGTGCCGCATTGAATTTTGGAGTTTTGTTGGGATTGATGTCGGCAGTATTTTTTGCTTGGTACACTGTGATAGAAAGCAAACTTGCTACCACTACAAAAATTGATCCGATAGTGGAAGTATTATATAAAAATGGCGTGCCAGCTTTGATGTTCGCGCCGTTTGTGATCAGTAAATTTGCTTCTGGCGGAATTGGACCTGATGATTTTTGCAAGCTGGTATTCTTTGGAGTATTGGTGTTGGGAATATCATTTGTTCTTCTCTTTAGAGGGCTAGCAAAAGTTTCAAGCCAAAACGCTTCAGTGATCTTCTATGGCGAGCCGATTGGAGCAATTATTCTGGCCTGGATGATCTGGGGCGAACAGCTAAGCCTTGGCGTCATAGCAGGAGGAGCTTTAATTTTAGCGGCTGGATGTTTAGCTGTTAGGGACAAATAATAAATATGCGCGCAGTTTTTTGGCATTTAAAAATTACGGAGTCCCGATACTGAATTAAATTCAGCATAAACTCCTGTCAGGAAGAAATATCACAATTCTTTTGAAATATATTTGTTTTACGAAGTTTCATCCTCACTGGAGTTTACGCTGAATTCAGTTCAGTGTGAGGACTCCAATCTTTCAAAACGCGCTTGTCTTGCCAAGCCTCATCCTCGCTGGAGTTTATGCTGAATCCATTCGGCAAGTTCAGCACAAGCTTATTCCAGTGCGAGGACTTTAAGATCTGGACCTTTAAAGTTTATGAAATTATATAAAAAATATTGTTTATTGAAATATAGAAACTGTTTTAAAATATTTAAGCCTCTTGACATTTCGTCGGGAGGTGTTATTTTTATTCTAGTCAAATCGGTTAAATTAAAATAAAACTGATTTGAAAGGAATGTTAAAACATTCCGGAGAGCAATGAAGCTTTTGGTCAAGGATTAAAAGCAGAGTTTTTTTAAATTTGGAGGTATGGAAATGGAAGAGGAAACGACAGCAAATAATTTTGCCGAATGCTCTGGAACTCCTACGACACCGCTTTTTGTCACAACAAAAGAGACTTTGGAAAATATGTCGCATATTAGTGATCTGGGTAGAATATTAAAAGAAGCCGGCATTGATCTTAGTTCGGGACATTTTTTTTGTATCGAGCCTAAGGAGGAAATGGAGACAAAACCTCATGAACAATTGTGGAGCCAGTTGATATTCGAAGATGGAAACGGAATCGGTACTGACATTAGACGGCCGGATCTAAAAGTTTGCAGAGGCACACTTCTTTGGAACGTCAATGGGTACAATCAATTTGTCCTTGAAGAAGAGCCGGGGTCTAAAGAGCTTGGTGTTGGAAGTCTTTTGATAGAGACAAGTAGCGATACAATGATCAAAGTCTGGCGCAGAGGAATCAAAGGTAGAACTGCACATTGGGCTTTCAAGGGAGGTTCTTTGACCAGAGGTGAACCGGTGCCAAAGGCTGCAAGATTTATAGGATTTATATATTCTAATTTCCAGAGAATAACAGGTCGCACGATCCTTGAGGCACCAATTCCAGTATATGAAGTAAGGCGCGAATATCCCTTGGAAGTGGATAATAGTCGGTTTGAAAAAAAATATTATAAGGATTCAGACCGTCCAGATGGCTTCGAGAAGGTAGTAGGGATCTCTGATCTGTTTAAAGGGGACGATGGACGAACATTGGCTACGGCCGGAAAAGTATTTTCAGCTTCATCATTTGATCTTTGTAAGACAATCAATGATATGGCTGAGATCGCGGGAGTTCCATTTGATTGTATCGCTGAGCAAATTCAGTTGAATGACGAACAAAGAGGAGAATTGGAGATTTCACGGAAACAACTTGAAAGTTGAGATCAATAAATCTCAACACATCTTCTTTTTATTAGGAAGATGTTTTTTTATCCTCACTTTATCCATTTGACAATTTTAAAATTTGACATTATATTGATAAGACAAGAAAGAGCAGAAATTTCTCTATTAAGGAGTCTAATAATAAGAAGCTAATAACCCAATCAAATGCAAAACGATTTTACTCAAAACCAAAATAATTTTCAAGAAGAGATTGAGCTAAAAAAGAGCTTGTCTAGCGCTTTGGCTAGGAAAATAGATCTGTTGGCTAAGCTTTATGGCGAAAAAAAAATTACGCTTGATGAAATTTCTCTCATCTTGGGTCTTGATAAGAGCGAGGTCAGCCTCATTTTTTCCCGAAAAGGATTGATGAAAAAGAAAAGAATTTTCGTTGGAGGAGGAGCTGGGTTCATCGGAAGCAATTTTATATATCATATGCTGGAGAAATATCCTCATTATGAAATTATAAATTACGATGTTTTGACATACGCGGCCAATATTGAGAATTTGCGGGAGGCTGAGAAGAGTCCGAACTACAGCTTTGTCAAGGGAGATATTGCTGATTATGAGAAACTTGAAGAAATTGCGAAAGAAGGGATTGACGCAATTGTTAATTTTGCGGCGGAAACGGCTGTTGGACGATCTGTTCATGGCAAAGCCGCTGATTTTATTCATTCTAATGTTGTCGGCACTCACACTCTTTTGGAGATCGTAAAAAACTACAAGATACCGAAATTTGTCCAAATTTCCACTGATGAAGTCTATGGGACCGTTGGGCTTGACGAAGACAGGACATTTTTTGAAGATTCGTCGTTTCTGCCGAATGTTCCTTATGCCGCGGCAAAGGCCGGAGGAGATCTGATGTGCAGAGCCTATTTCAATACATACAAAGTGCCGGTTATCGTTACGCACTGTTCAAACAATTACGGCCCCTATCAGCATCCGGAAAAACTTATTCCGTATTTTATATTTCGCGCGATGAACAATCAATCATTGCCTATTCATGGCGATGGCAGGCATATAAGAGATTGGATCTATGTTCGTGATCACTGTGAGGCGATCGATCTGATCCTGCATAAAGGGGTTTTAGGAGAAGTGTATAATATCAGCGCGGACAGTGAGAGGCCGACCTTAGAAATTGCGAAAATAATTTTAGAGCTTATCGGAAAGCCGCATTCTCTTGTAAATCATGTTCCGGACAGGCCTGGCAATGACAGGAGATATTCTATAAGCGCCGGGAAGATCGCGAAAGAACTTGGCTGGAATCCTTCAAACACTTTTGAAGACGCGATGCCGAAAACCATCCAGTGGTATCAGCACAATATAGATTGGGTAGAAAAGATAAGAGAAAAAGACCAGGATTTTACGAATTATATATAGGTAGGAAGTTTAAAGTTAATAAAGCTAATAAAGTTGAAAGTTATGGAAATCAAACACATTGAAACTCCGATCAAAGGACTTAATTTGTATCTCAATAAAGTAGTATCTGATGAAAGAGGAAGCTATTGCGATATGGCTCCGGGAGGAACTGAAAATGAGCTTTATTCTGACGGTATCAGACATATTCATGCTTCAATAGCAACCAAGAAGTTTGTTGCAAGAGGAGGCCACTATCACTATAAGCTGAAAGAAAACTTTTTCACATTAAGCGGGACAGCTTTATGGTATTTTTATGATTTTAACCAAAATTCTCCGACATTCGGAAAAAGTTATACTGTTATTTTGGGACATGACAAGCTTGGGATAGATGTTGGAATTCCAGAACATACGATTCATAATAATTCTGCCGCTCAAATCGCAATTTCTTCCGGTATCTATCATGTCTTTTGGCCATTAACTGATATGGAAACGGTTGTTGCGGGAACCGGGTCTACCGAATATGACCCCGAAGATTTTGATAGGACGAAAATTGAAGATGTTCCCGGAGCAATTGAGGTATTTGAAGAGGTAAAGAGAAAAATTATGGAACATGACAGTAAACTAGCTCTTGTGGCCGTAGAGACCGGATCTTTACAGGCCAAAGAACCTAATAAAAAACTTGTGCGCAAGATCAAGGCGATAATCCCTGCTGCTAAAAATAATCAGCAAAGGCCGTTTTCGCATACGATCAATAAACATCTGATTCCTCTGGGCGGGAGGCCGATGATCTTCTATCCAATTGAAAATCTTGTTGCGTCTGGGATCGATCAGATAGGCATAGTTATAAGCAAGGGGGACGATGTTTTGAAACAGGTTGTCGGTGATGGTTCAAGATGGGGGATAGAGATCAAATATATCATTCAGCAGGAGCTTACAGGGCTTGGAAGCGCAATTATGTCCGCTCGTGATTTTGTGAACGGAGAGCCGTTTATATTATATCTTGGTGATAATGTCATAAGCTATAATGTGGCCGATCTTGTAAATAGATATTTTGAAGAAAATTTAAACGCTCTTCTTCTTCTTGCTAAAGTTGACTGTCCGCAGAGATTCGGTGTTCCTGAGATCGTTGATGGAAATATAGTCAAAGTAGAAGAAAGACCGATGCATCCGAAGAGCGAATTTGCCGTTGCCGGAGTTTATATCTACGACGAGAATGCTTTCCGAGCAATGGATTCAATAAAATTGAGCGACAGAGGGCAATATGAGATCTCCGATATCCATAATTATTATATAAACAGCGATTTGAAGCTGGATCATCAAGAGGTAGGCGAATGGTGGAAAGATCGAGGCAAGCCGGAAGATCTGTTAGAGGGAAATAAGTTTGTTCTGCGAAATTGTGTTTTTGAAAAAAGACGCGAGTATATGGAAGGAGAAATTGTCGGCAATGCCAAAGTTGAAGGCAATGTGAAAATTGGCAAGGAAACCAGGATTATTGGCAAGACTCTTATCAGGGGGCCGGTTGTGATCGGCGAAGGTTGCTTGATCAAAGATTCGTATGTTGGTCCTTATACTTCGATTGGCAATGTATCAGAGCTTAACGGTGTTGAAATTGAGCATTCTTTGGTGATGGATAGCGCAAACATTTTTACTAAAGAGAAAATTGTAAACAGTGTCATCGGCAGAAATGCGTCTATTGTTTCCGGAGATGATAATTTGCCTCGCGGCAGAAAAGTTATCATTGGTGAAAACTCGGTTGTAGGGTGGTAAGAGAAGCCTATAAAGTCGGAAAGCAGAAAGCCTATAAAGTTTGTGGAAGCGGGTTTGTGACCCGCTTTTTTTTATTTTGAATAACGAATTTTGAATTTTAAAACACTAAGAGCCTGTCCGAAAAGTCCAAAATACTCGGAATTTATCCTTTAGGATTTCAAGATTAGCTTAAATAGGCGACATTCTATGAAACCCTAAAGGGTAAAGTCCAATTCTCGGACAAGCTTTAAGGCATTCAGCTGAATGCTTAGTGTTTTTCTAGCTGAAACTCTAAATTTAAAATTATTTTTGTCATATTTTCATGACACTACGGTTTGTTGAGGGTTGATTTTAGTGATTTTTGTTGCGGGAATGGGTTTTATTAATAAGGTCGCATTCAGGATAGCTGAATAATAAAAAAATAGCATTCAGTTAATACTGAATGCAGAAAATTTAACAATGGCAATTGGGTTTTGACAAAATGGTGTAATAAAACTTTGCTGGTTTTACTAATAATATAGCAAGAACACAAAATAATAGATATACAATATTTGTGTTCGTTGTCGGCACAAATACTCCAATTATCATTTTGGCATACATGAAACAAAGCATTGTGGATGCAGTCCAAGCAATAAGAACATGCGTCAAATCTAGTATCTTCATTGCTTTATCTTCCAATCTTTCGTTCAATTTTTTCCCTCCAAACCTTTATTAATTTCAATGTATTATATAAATAAGTATTTGTCAACAAAAATATAATACTAATTCATTTCATATTCCTTAACTCTTTTCAATCTTTTTTTATAAACTAAGAAAAACAATGCAAGTCCGAGCGTGTCCATGATAATATCCTGAATCCTGTTAGATTTTTGTTCACTAAAAATATTTATAATAAATTCTTTTTCTGACAGGCTTGACGCTATTATCTCAAAAAATTCCCAGCCAATAAAAACCAAAAATGAAAAAATTATAGTTTTTCTGATATTTCTTTTACTCGCTAAAAACATAACAGCCCCAATCATTATTCCAGCTACAAAATGAGTCGGAACGTCTATCCAATATAATTTTGTGTTTCCTGTATAGAATGCAAAAATAATAAATATTGACAAAAGAAGCCAGACCGATGACGCATAGAATATATATTTTTTCATTTGTGAGTTTAGATTATGATAAAAAGTAATTTTGTCATTTTTGTGAATATGCAAATCTATAAAAATGACAGTATCTCTGTCATCCTAACTCGCTAAATTACAAATTCAAAATCTCAAATTCCAAATAAATCTAAAATTCAAATGCTAAAAATTTTAAACCGTTTTGAATTTTGGTCGTTGTAATTTATTTGTGATTTGTAACTTTGAATTTGGTGTTTTAAAAATCGAGAAATGAATTTGAAATACGATAAAATAACAATCCAATAGTAAAACAATATAACAATATAGCAATGTAGTAATATAAATAACTTGATATATGTTTGTTTATATACTATTATAATATATAGGAATTAAAAAGCAAATAAACAAAATCAATATGCAAGAAGATCCAATAGTCACAATCAGTATTATAAATTATAATGACAGGAAATTTATTTTTAAAGCGATCGAATCGGCAGTGAATCAGAATTATCCGAATTTGGATATAATTATAACGGACAACAATTCAACTGACGGCACAAGAGAAGAAATTGAAAAAAATATTCCGGAATGGGAAAAGAAGAGAGGAAACAAGATCAAATACATCAAAAACACTGAGAATACAGGATTTGGCCGTCCTCACAATCAGGCATTCAGAATCGCAAAAGGCGATTTTGTGTTACTTTTGAACTCTGACGCGATACTAACTTCAGATTATATTGAAAAAGTTCTAAAGCCTTTTGAAGATGAAAAGGTTGGCGCGGTTCAGGGGAAGCTTTTGCGTTATGATTTTGATAAAGACGAATTATATAAAAGCAAAGAAGCGCCAGAATTGAATGTTATTGATACGACAGGATTGATGATGCTTAAAAACAGAAGAATAGTTTGTATTGGACAGGGAGAAGCTGATCGGGGGCAGTTTGAAAAAGAAAAAGAGGTTTTTGGAGCCGACGGAGCCGTTCCGGTATATCGAAAATCTGCTCTTGAAGATGTAAAAATGAGAATAACATCAAAGCCTCTAAGTGGCTCTCAAAGCCACTTAGAGGCTGATGCTGAAAACGGTGATGAGCATATTTACGAGTATTTCGACGAAAATTTCTTTCTATATAAAGAAGACGTGGATCTTGCTTGGAGACTTCGTCTCTACGGATGGAAAACGATCTATATTCCGGAAGCGGTTGCCTATCACGGCAGGGGCTCGGGAGATAGTATGGCAAAAAATTATATAGATATTATAAAAGAGAGAAGAAAAATAAACATTCGCGCAAAATATCTGTCATTCAAGCATCAAAGGCTGATGCAGATCAAAAACGACTTTCCTTCTTTGTTATTTATAAAACATTTTTTGCAGTTTATCATAAAAGAGCTTGGAGCGTGGGCGTATATGATCATTTTTGAAAGATTTCTTTTCAGAACATTAAAAGATCTTTATCGCGATATCCCCGTTTTTTTGAAAAAAAGAAAAACAGTTATGGCAAAGAAGAGAGTTGGAGCGAAGGAGATGGAAAAGTGGTTTGAATAGCGTGTAACGCGAATCGTATAACGTGTAACGTGTAACGCAAATTATTCTGAAAATTCGCTAGCTTCATAGTCACGTAGGGCTGTGGAGTCTGAATGCAGATCATTATTAATATCAAAAATTTATGCCAACGATACGCATAAATCATGAAAATGAGACCCAAACTCATTTTTTAACAATTACTACGATTGAATGGATAGACATTTTTACTAAGTCACAATATTTTCAAATAATTATTGATAGTTTAAAATATTGTCAGAAGAACAAAGGACTATTGCTATACGAATTTGTTATAATGACAAATCATCTTCATTTAGTTGCCATGGCCAGAGAGGAATATAAACTATCTCAAATAATTAGTGATTTTAAAAAACACATAACCAGAGAAATTTTAAAAGAATTAGAAAAAGATAACAGAAGATATATTTTAAATTTAATTAAAAACAGCTTCGCCAAAAAGAAAGATTATCAAAATCAAATTTGGCAAAGAGAAAATTATCCCGAATTAATAGTCACTGAAGAATTTTTAAATGAAAAGATAAAATATATTCATAATAATTCTGTCAAGAAAAAATATGTTGCTAAGTCTGAAGACCGGATTTATATATCAGCGAGAAATAGAACATTAAATGATAATAATATCATTGGACTGGATAATTTGTTGGAATAATTGCTGTTCTGCAATAAGGCTCCACAGTCCTAGCGGGACTATGGAGCCAGTGAGTGTTATACGTTACACGTTACACATTACATATTCTAATCCGTTTAATACTAATTACTAATATGACAAAATTATCCGTTATCGTCAACCACTACCGCACTCCTGAAATTTTGAAAATTTGCTTGCGTTCTATAAGTGAAAATCTAAAGAACGCTGATTTTGATTGGGAATTAATGGTAACGGACAGCGCTACGATCGAAAAAACACAGGAAATGATGGAAGAGCAGTTCTCTGATGTAATTTTTATTTCAGCAAAAGAAAATATTGGTTTTGGAAGATCAATCAACATTGCCGTGGAAAAAGCAAAAGGCGATTATTTTTTTATCGTTAACGCTGATATTCTTGTTGAAGAAGAGGGGGCAATTGAAAAAATGTTGGATTATATTGAAAAAAACAAAGATGTCGGAATGGTAGGGCCTAAACTTCTTAATGTCAACAACACAGTTCAACAGTCTTGCTTTCGGTTCTATACTCCTCTTACTGTGATTTGCAGAAGAACAGCGATTGGAAAGATGTTTTTTGGGAAAAAAGTTCTAGATAATTTCCTGATGAGCGATATTTTCAAAAAGAAGGATGTGACCGAACCGATCCCGGTTGACTGGCTGATGGGTTCGGCGATGATGGTCAGGAGGTCTGAACTTGAAAAAGTCGGGGTTTTTGATGAAAATTTCTTTATGTATTTTGAAGATGTTGATTGGGCAAGGCGTTTTTGGGAAAATGGGCTGAAAGTCGTTTATTTTCCAAATTCTCAAATGTATCATTATCATTTTCAATCCAGCAAGAAAAAATCCTTGTTTGATTCGCTTTTGTCAAAATACGCTCGTATCCACATCAAAAGCGCGCTGAAATATTTTGTGAAATATAAGTTCAAGAACGCGAAGTATGGGAAATAGTGCAACGCAAAACGTGTAGCCTGCGATGGGTTATACGTTACATGTTACACGTTATATAAATGTTAATTACTTAATACTATTGTATGAAAAAAATAAAAAAAGCGGTTATAGCGGTGGCGGGGTCTGGGACAAGACTTTTACCGGCGACAAAGGCAATGCCCAAAGAAATGCTTCCGATAATTGATAAGCCGATCATTCAGCTTGTCGTGGAGGAGCTCGTTGAAGCTGGAATTAAGGATATTATTTTGGTTACAAAATGGGACAAAAAACCGCTAGAAGATCATTTTGATCGAAATTTTGAGCTTGAATGCAGTTTGAAGAAAAATGGAAAAGAAGAAAGATTGAAGGAAATAGTCAAGCTATCAGAAATGGCAAATTTCATTTATGTCCGGCAAAAAGGCCCTTATGGCAATGGCACTCCTGTTTTGTCTGCTGCCAGCATAGTTGAAGATGAACCTTTCGTTTATGTTTGGGGAGATGATTTGGTAAAGTCAAAAATATCGTTCACAAAGCAGATGGTTGATGATTACGATAAAACCGGTTCTTTGATGATCGGTGTGCAGGAAGTTCCCAAAGATCAGGTGGACCGCTATGGAATTGTGAAATTACAACCTGGAACTATGCGTATAGAAGACATTATGGAAAAACCAAACATTGAGCATGCCCCTTCCCTTCTGGCTGATTTTGGCAGAATGATCTTGAATCAGGAGATCGTTGATGTTCTAAAAAATACATCTCTGGGAAAAGGAAATGAGCTATGGATCGTAGATGCAATTCGGACTTATGTCAAAAATGGCGGAGAATTCTATGCTAAAAAAATTGAAGATGGCAAATGGCTTACAACCGGGGATCCGCTAAACTATCTCAAGGCAACATTGGAATATGCAATTGATAGAGATGATATCAATGGCGAACTGGTAGAATATTTTCAAGAATTAATTAAACGGAAAAAGTAGCAATTTAGCAATGTAATAAGATGAAAATCGCAATAAATGTCAACGAATTGACTTTAAAACAAGAAACCGGTGTGAAGGTTTACACACGGGAGATCGTTGGTGCACTGGAAAAAATTGATAAGGAAAATGAATATATTTTATATGCAAATAATTGTGATAGAAACGTGATCAATCGCGTCTCTACGAATTCAAAATTCAAAATTCAAAATTCAAAATTCAATTATCCCTTCTGGACATACACGAAGTTTCCGCAAGAGATCAAAAAAGACAAGCCGGATATCCTGTTTATGCCGATTCAGGCGGTTCCTTTTTTCAAAAAACCTAAAAACCTAAAAATAGTCGTTACTGTTCATGATCTGGCCTTTTTGCTTTTTCCTGATCATTTTACGGCAAAAGACAAGTTTCTCCTTTATTTTCATACAAAAAGAGCTGTTGCGATGGCAGATGCGATCATTACCCCTTCCGAGGCAACGAAAAAGGATATAATAAAGTTTTATAAAACTGATGAAAATAAAATAAAAGTTATTTATCACGGAATCACGAATCACGAATCACGAATCACGAATCACGAATTTAAAGCAAATAATCCTTATATTCTCTTTGTTGGACAAATCCAGCCGCGGAAAAATCTAATTCGCTTGATTGAAGCGTTTGAAACAATAAAAACCCGTAGGAACGAGGCACTGCCTCGCTCATCTTCGACTCTACCGCGCCTTAGACTTATAATCGCTGGTGGCAAGGGGTGGATGGCAAATAAAACTTATGAGAAAGCAAAAAAAAGCGAATTTTCAGAAGATATTATTTTTACAGGCAAAGTAAGCGATAAAGATCTTGCAAAATTATATCAAAACGCGTTAATGTTCGTTTTACCGTCTTTATATGAAGGTTTTGGACTTCCTGTTCTTGAAGCGATGAGCTATGGAGTTCCGTGTGTCGTAAGCGACAACTCTTCGCTTTCTGAAATTGTTGATGATCACGCTTTACTTGCTAACGCCAACAGTTCTGATGATATTGCCCAAAAAATTGGTATGTTTTTGAACAATGAACCTCTGAGAAAAGATTTTGCAGAAAGAAGTCTGGAAAATGCGAAAGAATTTAGCTGGAACAAAGCCGCGAAAAAAACGCTAGAGGTTTTTGAGAGCGTACAGTGTATAGCGCAAAACGTATAACGTATAACGCAAAACATATAACATAAATACCCAGTTATTGCGAGGAGGAACGACGTGGCAATCCCGAAACTATACACATAATATTGTCGTATAAAGTTTTGAGATATTGAATATAGCAGAGACGAGGCATTGCCTCGTCTTTTAAAGCGGAAACAAGTTTGCAACCACTACCGTCCGAAGCCTTGTAAAAGTTCCTTATTCTAAAGCAAATTTAGAATAGAAAAGTAAAATTTGTACATTTGACTTACACTGTCAT
>JAGLOZ010000073.1 GCA_023137595.1 Minisyncoccota bacterium
TTTTTGAATGTTGTCAAGAGGAGGGACTTAAAAATATTTTATTGAATTCATTAGATAAATGATTTGTAATTTAAGATAACATTTGCTAAACTAAAGTCAGGCTTAAGAACTAATTTAATCCTAAGAAATTTCAATATAGAGCCTGTTTTGAGCAATAGCCGAATGGTGAGGCAGGGAGGATTTCCCTTTTGAGAGGAGTGGACGCGGAGCGGTCGGGGTTTGTGAAAAATCACAAAACTATAAATTAAAACAAATTAAAAAATTTCTTCTAGCTTCTGTTTTATAATTATAACTCTACCCATATTCACCCCTCCCCCCTAATCCTTCTTGTTGGGGAGGAATAAATGTACGAAGTCTAATTTATTTTAATGAAATTCATAAATTTAAACAATTTACACATATATTTCTTCTATCTTTTCTTATTCTCAATCCCCTTTCAAACAAGGAAGGTTTTTTTGACGGAATATTCTTTTTATAGCGGTGATTTTACTGAATGGACAACTTTTTTTGTCTATGCATCCGATGTTTTTTTGATATTAGCGCTATTTTTTTGGATCGTTTTTGTTTTAAAAAATTATTCATTTAAAAAGAGATGTAAAAATAATTTTGTAGAGGGAAATATGAAAGTTAAAGATAATGTTCGTAAATATTGCCCTCACTTTAGCGAAATAATTAAGTTTCTATATGATAAATTCAAAAAAACAACGGAATTGTCAAAAGTTTGGTTATTTCTATTTGCTTTTCTTTTCTGGATAGCACTAAATTTAGCAATTAGCAATAACTATGTTGAAATAAGCGTTTTTCAGACAGTTAAATTGATAGAATTATCGCTTTTAGCATTTTTTGTTTATTTTAATTTAAAAAATAAAAAGATATTGATCAATAGTTTGTTAATTTTGGTGTTCGCTGGTTTTTTGCAAAGTCTTGTCGCGATTTATCAGTTTATTGTGCAACACTCAATCTTTACTTCTCCAGTTTTGGCTAAAATTACAGGAGAAGCGGTTCTTGGCCCGCAAGTTCCAGGAGTCGCTAAAATATTGGTTGATGGCGAAAAAATTGTTAGAGCTTATGGAACTTTTCCGCATCCAAACATTCTCGGAAGTTTTTTAATTTTTACGACATTAATTACAATTTATATATATTCAGAACATAAAAGGGTTGAAAAGTCAAGTGAATTTGAGCAAGATATAAATTCAGAAAGTGAACAAAAGCTTATTTTTCCCCGTTCGTCACAGATGTTTACTCTTGTATATGTCCAAATATCCAAATTTTTGAAATTATTCTCATACGACAACACAAAAACAAGAAAAAGTCAAGGTGTATTATATCCTTTGCTATGGATAATTCTTTTATTTTCTCAAGCTACCGCAATATTTTTTACATTTTCCAGAACTGCATGGGCAGGATTTTTGCTGTCTTTATCTATAATATGCATATTTTACTTTTATAATCATAAAATTGTTTCACGTGAAACAATTTCTAAAATAAATAATAGTATTAAAAACACAATAATTAAGTTTAAAGAATTATTCATCGTTTTTTTGTTATTAATATTTTTGGTGATCTCTAATTTTTCTATTATACAAGCGAGAATTGGTGATAATCTGTTAAGTGTCAATAGTAGATTGCCTGATAATTCTGCAATAAGTGATCGAAATTTCTATAATAATGTTTCACGTGAAACAATCTCAAATAATTCTTTTTTTGGTTCTGGTTTAGGAACTTATATCTTCCAAATCGATGGATATCTTGAAAAAAACAAGATCAAACAGAAATTTGAACCATGGCAATATCAACCGGCACATAATATATATTTTTTGATTGCTTCAGAAACTGGAGTTATTGGATTACTATTCTTCCTTCTTTTCTTGGTATATATTATTTCAATTTCAATAAAAATTGTTTCACGTGAAACAATTTTCAAAAATTACTCCTCCCCTGATAAGGGGAGGCTGGGAGGGGTTTTTGAAAAATTGCAGAATTGCAATTCAGAATTAATGACTAGAAATTTCTTCTTGTTTCTGCTGAATATTTTCACTCTA
Source organism: Minisyncoccota bacterium (assembly GCA_023137595.1). GTDB lineage: Bacteria > Patescibacteriota > Minisyncoccia > JAHIHE01 > JAGLIN01 > JAGLOZ01. The sequence continues at coordinate 2,043 of JAGLOZ010000073.1, forward strand.
CGACGCTGTCGGTTCAAGGTCGATGAGTATCGGGCTCACAAACCTTCTCTAGCTCTCCCGATTCGGCCATCGCTCAGGACAGGCTCTTGTCAAGGAGGGAACCCAAACTCTTCCTCTGGTAAGGGAAATTATAAAAATTCCCCACTTGAGAGGAGTGGGGGTGTGTTTGAAAATTCACAGGATTATAATCTAAAATCAAATAATAATGTTTCACGTGAAACATTATTAGATATTAGAAAATTAAACTTTTTCCTGCTTGCGATACTCATCTCCTTCTTATTCATAGGTCTATTTGATCACTATTTTTGGACACTTCAACAGGGTCGGTTGATGTTTTGGCTTGTTTTAGGGTTAATATTGGCCAATTGTAGAAATGAATAGAGAATTAATTATCAAAAGTCTTTTTGTAAAAAATTGTTTCACGTGAAACAATTAGATATAATTCCTCCTTCGACAAGGAGAGAGCCTGTCCTGAACGAGAGCCGAACG
>JAGLOZ010000074.1 GCA_023137595.1 Minisyncoccota bacterium
ATTCAAAATTATCAAACCAAATTCCGCCACAAGAAAAACACTGGTCAAGAACAACCCTTGCTCCATAATGACTAGTTGTAAAAACCTCCTTTAATTCTTCCCCGCAATCAGGACATTTCATATCCACTATGTTATAAGTTATTGATTGAACTTACATTCCCATTAGCTTTCTTGCTAGATCTTCATATTCTCTTCTTTCTTGCGGAGTCATTTTCCTCATTATCCCCATCATTTCTCCTGGACTTGGATTTTCTTTTCCGCCCAATAATTTTTTCATTTTCTCAGTAGCTTCCTCTTGTTCTTTAACACTCATATTCTGCATATTTTCCATAACCCTTTTTGCCTGTTCCCTTTGCTCTTCTGGCATCTTGTTCAACTCTTTTTCCATTGCCTTATCCATAATCTTCTTGCCAACCTTAGTTTTAGAAACTTTCATCGCGCCCTTGCCAATAACTTTTTTGATTGAACTTTTTATTCCCATTATTTTTTTATTAGTTTATTAATTATTTTACAAAACACAATCCACATAGATTCTACAGTTTGCGCTTTAACATAAACAAACAAAAAGCTGCCAGTGTATCGTGATCTTTAATTTTTCCCGAACTAATTAATTTCTTAACTTCAGAAATTTTTAATTTTTTTCTTATTATTCCACATTCCTTTTCAAAATCATCTGGCATCTGTTTTCCAATTTCCAAATCTTCCGCAAGATATACATACGCTTTTTGATCTGACGATCCGTAAAAAGAATAGAACCAGCCGAGTTTCTTGAATTTTTTAGCAGTTATCCCCGCTTCCTCCTTCAGTTCTCTTTTTGCTGTTGCAAGAGGTGCTTGCCCTTCTTCTATCGCCCCGGCCACAACCTGAAGCAATTTTGACTTGGTCGTATATCTGTATTGTTCAATTAAATAAAAATAATTTCCTTCTTTCGCAATTACAATAACATAATCCGTTGTCCTAAAAAGGTGATATTTATGCTTTTTTCCGCTCGGCATAAAAAAATCTTCTTCCAGAATTTTGAAATATTTGCAATTATAAACTTCCTCTGATCCTATTGTTTCCCACTTTTTCATTTTTTGCAATTAGTTTTTTGTTAGCGTTGTTCAATCGGTTCTTCAATATAATAGATATCAAATGAATCTTCTGGAACTATTTTTTCTTTATTATAAGTAATATATCCACCATCATCAGAAAATTTAAAGTTAAAATTTAAAATCTTTTCACCAACATATTTTCCGTTGCTAACAGTAAATTTTTTTGTCACATATAATTTTACTATTTCAAATTCATCATTATCGTCATTCAAAGCAACAATGTTGCAATTCCTTTTTTCACCAAAATCATCTCCATCCCCAACATAACTTTTATAGAGAAAATATTTACTATTAGGTGAAAAAAGGAAAGAAAAGCCACCTGTATATTTTTTTTCTTTTCCGCTCTTAAGATTGCGTAATAATACAGAATGATCATTCTTATCAATATACCGCATATAATGTTCATTGTTAACAGTGTAGGCAAAAAAATTGCTGTCTGGAGAAAATTTTAAATTGTCAATTGAAGAATAGTTGGGATAAGA
>JAGLOZ010000075.1 GCA_023137595.1 Minisyncoccota bacterium
AGGATGACAGTGTGACTCAGGATGATAATGTTTATATTTTGGCATGGACGACAACGCCGTGGACATTGCCGGGTAATGTGGCGCTTGCTGTTGGGGAGGATGTTGAGTATGTTTTAGTTAAACTTCCAGAAGAAAGAAAAAAGTCTGGAGAAGTTAACTATTATTATGTAATTATTTCAAAAGATATTTACGAAAAATCAAAAGATCCAGGACATATGTTGTATGGTAAAATTGGAACTCATCTTGATTATCCTTCTAATCTACCAAATGATTTACCAGACAAATCCGAATTTGTAGAAAAAGACACTGGACATATTCTGAAAGAATTCAAAGGCAAAGATTTAATCGGTTTAGAATACGAACCGTTGTTTGATTATTATTCAAATAAAAATGAAGAATTATTAAATATGGCGGGTGATGGAAAAAATACTGTTGAAGCTGTTATTTTAGATAAGGAAGACAGAATACTTCTTGGTTTAAGGAAATATAGCAAGGATTTTAAAGGAGAAAAAGATCGTTGGATCGTTCCTGGAGGAAGATCGAAAATTGGTGAAAATCTGGAAAATACTATTAAAAGAGAAATGAAAGAAGAATGTAATATTTGCGAATATGAAATCAAAAAATATCTTGGCAGTGGAAAAGGTTATCAGCAGGGTGATATTGTTAATTGGTTTTTAGTCCAAGTAGATGATTTGGAGCAGATAAAGAACAATGAGCCGGAAAAATTTGCAGAGTGGAAATTTTTTGACTTGAAAGATGTGCCATCGGATATGACCTTTGACGGAGACCTTGATTATTATAAAAAGGCGATCAAAGAAAAAAATGGCTGGAAAATTTATGCGGGAGATTTTGTTTCAACGGAAGAGGGAACGGGAATCGTGCATATTGCGCCGGCGTTTGGGGATGATGATATGAAATTGGCGGAGAAACATAATTTGCCGTTTGTTCAGCATGTCGGGATGAATGGCAGATTTGAAAATGAAGTTGTGGATTTTAAAGATAAAGAAGTGGTTTCGCAAATAGGCTCCACTCAGGAGAATGGAGCCAACAATGCGCAGGGCAGAGAAGTAAAACCGAAAAGGAATCCGAGAGAAACGGATGAGAAAATTTTTGAATATCTTAAAGAAAATAATAAATTATTTATAACAGATATAAAAACAAGTAATTATGAGCATAGCTATCCGCATTGTTGGCGGTGTGATACGCCACTACTTAATTATGCGACGAGTTCTTGGTTTGTGAAAGTGACGAAAATTAAGGATCAAATGGTGAAAAATAATAAGCAAGTGAATTGGACTCCTGAATATATCAAAGAGGGGCGGTTTGGAAAATGGCTTGAGAATGCGCGGGATTGGGCAGTGTCGCGAAGCAGATATTGGGGAGCGCCTCTTCCTGTTTGGAGATGTGAAGATTGTAAAAATATAGAAGTGATAAATTCCATTGATGATTTGAGAGAAAAAACTGATCAGAAAATAACCAAATTTATTCTGTTGCGGCATGGAGAGAGTGAAAACAATGTAAAAGATATTAAAGCGGGACAGCTTGAGGGTTTTCCTTTGACGGAAAAAGGAATCAAGCAAGTGGAAGATGCGGCAGAAATAATAAAGAAAGAAAGAGTTGATATTATTGTATCGTCTCCAGTGTTAAGGACCAAGCAAACGGCGGAAATTGTGAGCAAAGAGTTGGGAATTGAATATATCAAAGATGAAAGAATTAAGGAATATGATTTTGGTTCATGGAACGGGCATGGCAATGATGATTCGTTTTGTAAAGAAGATGAACTTTATCAAGAATATAAAAAATTAGCTCATGATGAAAAGAAGTATAATTTTCATTTTGGCGGAGATGGAGAATCAAGAAAAGAAATTGAAGAAAGGGTGAGAAAATTTATAGAGGAAGTTACGGAAAAATATGCCGGAAAAAATATATTGATCGTTGGTCATGGCGGGATTAACGCGATGTTTCACAGGATTATAAAAAATACTTCAATAGAAGACACATATAAATATGAATTTACACTTGGTAATGCGAAGCAAAATATATTTTATATGGATGAGAATAGGAAAGAATTTAATTTGCATAAGCCGAACATAGATAAAATAAAAATAAAATGTTCAAAGTGCGGAGATGAGGCGAAAATTGTCGGTGATGTTTTTGATTGTTGGTTTGAGTCAGGATCAATGCCGTACGCGCAGTGGCATTATCCGTTTGAGAACAGGGAGGAATTTGAAAAAAGCTTTCCGGCGGAATTTATCGCGGAAGGATTGGATCAAACACGTGGCTGGTTCTATACTTTGATGGTTCTCTCAACAGCGCTTTTTGATAAGGCTCCTTTCGGAAATGTGATCGTCAATGGTATGGTTCTGGCGGAAAACGGACAGAAAATGAGTAAGAGATTGAAAAATTATCCTGAGCCGAACTTAGTGATTGAAAAATATGGAGCTGACGCTCTTCGATATTATCTCTTATCTTCTCCCGTAATGAAAGGGGAATCTCTTCGATTTTCAGAAAAGGGAGTTGAAGAGGTTTTAAAGAAATTCGTTTTGACTTTGTGGAATACATATTCATTTTTGGTGATGAACGTGGAAACTTCTCCGATTTTTAACCCCCCAGCCCCCTTGTCAGGTGGAGAAATTTCTCCCAATCTTCTTGATAGATGGATTTTGTCGGAATTTAATGTTTTGATCGGGGAAGTGAACGAGCAGATGGAGAATTATGATCTAGTTCGCGCTTCCAGGCCACTTCGTGAGTTTGTTGATAAATTATCAAACTGGTATGTGAGGCGATCAAGAAAAAGGTTTGTTTCAGAAAATGTGGAAGACAAGAATTTTGCTTTTCAAACTTTGCATTATGTTTTGACAGAATATTCAAAGCTTCTTGCTCCGTTTATGCCGTTTTTATCTGAAGAGATTCATCAGAATTTAACTGACAAAGAGTCGGTTCATCTTGAAGAATTTCCAGTTGCGGATGAGAAAATGATTGATCAGAATGTGAGTGAAAAAATGAACTTTGTGAGAGATATAGTTTCTTTGGGACTTGCAATAAGGGCAAAAAATGGGCTGAAAGTAAGACAACCGCTGTCGGAATTAAAAGTTGAAAATTGGAAACAAAAAAGTAATGATTCTATTGCAGGAAAGGTAATCAAGAAAGTTTCAAAAATAGAGATAAAAGGAGAGCTGTTAGAATTAATTAAGGATGAACTAAATGTTAAAGAAGTTGAATTTGTGGATGATTTGCAAAAAGGCTCCACTCAGGAGAATGGAGCCAATAAGTGGATCATAGAAGAAGGTGTAAATATTAAGATCGCGTTGAATGTTGAAATAACTGAGGAATTGAAATTAGAAGGGCAAGCTCGGGAAATTGTTCGGCATATTCAAGTGATGAGAAAAGAAGCGAAGTATGATCGTGATGATGTTATTTCTGTTAAATATAGTTTTGTTGGTGAAAATGAAGATGCAGAAAAAGTTTTTGAAGAGTGGGGGGATTATGTTAAAAAGGAATGTTTAACGGAAAGTGTTGAGTTTGTTGATGAATTGATTGAAGGGGATTTTGATTTAGTAAAGGAATTAAAAGCAGGGAAATTCGTTGTTGAAATTGGGATTAAGAGCGTGTAACGCATAACTTATAACGTGTAACGAAATTTGATCTACGCTATGCGTTACATGTTATAGATTATACGCTATACGTTATACGATTATGTCAACATACAAAACAGAAGGAATAATTATAAAACGAAATAATTTTTTGGAGTCAAGTTTGATTTTGAATATTTGGACAAAAGACTATGGAAAGGTTGAGGCGGTGGCGAGGAGCGCGAGGAAAGCGAAGGGAAAGCTTAAAGGGCATCTTGAGCTTTTTTTGGATACGGAGCTAATTTTGGCGCATGGGAAAAATCTTGATACAATTACGAGTAGCTTGGCGACGGAAAGTTTTTTGAATTTGAGAGATGATTTGGAATTCTCGTTTGCCGCTTATTATATTTTGGAGCTTGTTGACAGATTGACAGCTGAAGGGCACCAAGATGAGAAGATTTTTTGTTTATTGAAAGAAGTTTTGTTATTTTTGGATGATATTGTAAAAGACCTGTCATTGCAAGGAGCGGAGCGACAAAGCAATCCCGTAACTACATGCAAAGAATTTAATTACGGGATTGCTTCGTCGCTCAATTATCCTTTGGATAATTTCACTCCTCGCAATGATTTGAATCTTCTGATTCTTCTTTTTCAAACAAATCTTTTGAATCTCACTGGTTTTTCTCCGGAATTGAATAAATGTGTTTTGTGCGGAGAGCCGATAAAAGCGGGAAAAAATTATTTTGATTTTTCCAGGGGTGGAGTTTTGGGAAGTGAATGTTCCGCAATAAAATTTTCTAAATCTCTTACGGGTAGATGCGAGTCCTCGTTCATATCAAATGCAGATGCGAGAGAGGGTTCGCGCCTATCCGCGTTCATAAGCGACAACGCGATCAAACTTCTTCGTCTTTTTCAATTCAAAGGCGGTGATGTAAAAGAATATAATTCACACTTGAATAAATGTTTTGAAATTATCGTCAAATTAAAAGTTGATGAGAAGTTGATTTTGGACAGTGTTTTTTTGATGAATAGGTTTATTGAATTTAATGTTGAGAAAAAAATTAAAGGGATTGATTTTTTGAGGGGGGTGTAGCATGTTGGGAATAGGAGGTAAAAGTAATGTCTGAAAAAACTCATATTTGTCATGAAGTTCACTCCGAAATGGTAAAATATTGTTTTGAAGATGATTGTGCGTTTAATAAAGATTACTCTTTTTCTATATGTCCGCATTTTGTTTTTATTATTGAAAAAGATGGCAATGTAAAGATAATTTGCGAAAGCAAGGAAATTAAAAAATTATTTTTTCTTCGCCAATAAATGGCTGAATAAAAACATAATCAAAATGACTGTGTTATTTTTTTGGACAAAAGAGGAAATTTTTTGTATTATTAAAATATATTACTATGTTATTGAATTATAAAATTCAAAATCTCACTGTCATTGCGAGAGGCCTGAGCGAGCGTAGCGAATGAAATGGCAATACCGTACTAAATACGGCGCAAGCTCCGCAATCCCGTGACTAAATTCTTTGCGTGTAGTTACGGGATTGCTTCGTCGCCCTCTCACTCACTGCGTTAGTTCGGGCTCCTCGTGATGACATTTCTTAATCCAAGGTAAATTATCACACAACAACATAAAACACAACAATGTCATTTAATTTTCCAACTTCAAAACCAAATAATAGAAAAGACTATTATATTCAAAGGTCTATAGAAATGTTGCCAGGAATCATAACTTGGTCTTTTTTGATTATTAGTTTTTATCTTGCTTTTAAGCTGCCTATCGCAATAGCTATTTTTATTATTATTTTTGATCTATATTGGATGGTAAAAGTTTTCTATATCACTGTTTTTGTGATCTTTGGCTATCGGAGGATAAAGATATGGGAAAAAATCGATTGGATAGAAAAATGTGAGAAGCTTGAAAGGCCAGCTTTAAACTGGCGCAATCTATATCATTTGATAATAATTCCAACCTATGAAGAGGGAATAGAGGTTTTAGAAACAACGCTTGATTCAATTTTGGACTCTGATTATCCAAAAGATAGAATAATTCTTGCTGTCGCTTTTGAAGAGAGGGCAGGGGAGGAGGCGTTGGAAAGAGCAAGATTGCTGGAAGAAAAATATAAAGATAAATTTTTTGGTTATCTTACGACCATTCATCCTGATGGTATTGCCGGTGAAGCGAAAGTTAAGGGTGCGAATGCCAGCTGGGCAGCGGAAGAAGCGAGGATGTTTTTGCTGGAGAAGGGCATAAAATATGAAAATGTCATAGTTTCCACCTTTGATAGTGACACTTGCGTCCATTATAAATATTTTTCCTGTCTTGCGTATAAATTTATAACAAACCCAAGAAGACTGCAGTGCAGTTACCAGCCTTTGCCGTTGTATAATAATAATATCTGGCAGACAAACAGCATCGTCAGAGTTATAATGACGAGTTCTTCTTTTTGGCAAATTATGCAGAGCGTTCGTTATAATAAAATGGTGACTTTTTCAAGTCACTCAATGAGTTTTAAAACTCTTGTTGATGTCAATTACTGGCCAAAAGATATGATCTCTGATGACTCAATTATTTTTTGGAAATGTTATGTTCTATATCACGGAAATTATTTTGTAGAACCTATTTTTCTCACGGTTTCTCTTGATGCTGTTCTTGCTGACAGTTATCTGAAAACAGTGCTTAATCAATATAAACAACAGAGGCGTTGGGCGTGGGGGATTGAAAATGTGCCGATAATTTACAGAGCGTTTTTAAACGACAAAAAAATACCGCTTAGAAAAAAAATAAGCAAGAGCTGGGAAGAATTAATTGGCAGAATTTCATGGGGACTTACACCGATAATCATCGCTCTTTTCGGCTGGCTTCCTCTTTGGTTCGGTGGAGATATGTTTAATCAGACCGTTTTAGCGCTCAATCTTCCGAAGGTTCTTGGATATCTGATGACCTTTGCAATGATCGGGCTTATTGTGTCTATGTTCCTATCTTTGTTTTTGCTTCCGCCTCCTCCTCATAAAATTAGTTTTTTTCGAAAAATTATTATGGTTTTCCAATGGATTTTAGCTCCGATCGTCGCTATACCGCTTGGCGCATTCCCAATGATTGACGCGCAGACGAGAATGTTGTTTGGGAAATATATGGAATTCTGGGTGACGGAGAAAGTGAGGAAATAGTATGAAAGATACAAGGATACAAGAAACAAGATATAAATAAATCACAATAATCAAATTCAAAATTACAAACGGTTTGGAGTTTGGTTATTGTGATTTGGAATTTGTTTGGTTATTGTATCTTGTGTCCTTGTGTCTTATTTATATTTTTAACAATACAACAATTCTTTTATATCTAAAACCATTCCTCGTAGCTTTGATCTTTAGTCTTATTTTCACTAAGACGCTTATTTTGTTTGGCAGAAAATATAAGTTATACGACGAGATAAAAGAAAATAAAATTCACAAAAAAAATATTGCCAGATTTGGCGGAGTTGCGATGATCATTTCTTTTCTGATAGCAATATTTCTAAGCGGAGATTTAGTTTTTGATAGTTTGAAGTGGGGGATAGTTGCTTCTTCTTTAGTGATCTTATTTTTCGGCATTTATGACGATTTAAAAAACCTTTCCTGGAAAAAACAACTATTAGGACAATTCGCTGTCGTTGTCATAATGATTTATGCCGGTCTGAGCGTTGATTATATCGCCAATCCATTTGGCGGCAGTGAATTCAGATTAGATCAAATTCAATATTCAATATTCAATATTCAATATTCAGTGCTAGGTTCGCTGTTTATATTATTCTGGATCATCGGATTTATGAATGTGATGAATTGGCTGGACGGACTTGATGGATTAGCTGGAGGAGTGGGATCAATTGGCATGGTAACTTTATTTTTTTTAAGTATTTCTCATTTAGTAAACCAGCCTCCGCTTGGAATAATTTCTATAGCTGTAGCTGGAGCAGTTTTGGGATTTTTGTTTTTTAATTTTTTCCCTGCCAAAATTTTCATGGGAACTTCAGGATCAATGTTTTTGGGATTTATTTTGGCAGTTTTGGCAATTTTTTCCGGTGGGAAAATCGCAACTATGCTTCTCATAATGGGTTTTCCGATTCTTGATGCAATTTGGGTCATTGTGCAAAGAATAAAAGCGAGGGAATCTATTTTTAAGGGTGATACTCGTCATTTACATTATAAACTTTTAGAGAAAGGCTGGTCGCAGAGAAAAGTGGTTTTATTTATTTATCTAATTTGTTTATCTTTTGGCGTTTCAGCTATTGTTTTCCAGAGTTTTGGAAAAATTTTAGCGTTAGCATTTTTGTTTGTTTTTTTCTACGCTGTCTTGACAGCGGTTTCGCGGGATAATCCCAGTCATAGGTAATAAAGTTATTGGCAGTAGAAATAGTCATAAATCTTAGGTCGCAGATTTCGCGTTTTCCAACGACTTGTGACTAATGACTTGTCTTACTGCTAATAACCTTGTTGCTTATGACTATTTTTTATTTGACAGAAAGCTGATTGGCTGGTAGGATTTAATTGTTATGATGAGAATAACAATTGACCATTAACCCGATCCCTGCGCGAGCATAATAAGCAGGGTTGTGCTAATTGTTGGGAAAAAGTCTTAGAGCAAGATGTTTTGGTCCGTCTTTATAAGAAATAAAATTATTTCTTTTTGCTCAAGTACTCGGTGAGTAGAGCCTGCTTTACTACGGAACCGCCATCGCAGAATCGCGATGTTGTAAAAGCTAGTTGGAGTTTACGGATTACAGCTGGCTTAAAATTTCCTAAAAACTTTTTAAATATAAATTAACAAACATTATGATCGCAGTAATAAAAACAGGCGGGAAGCAGTATAAAGTTTCTCCGAAAGACAAATTAAAAGTTGAAAAACTTGAAGGTGAAGAAGGCGCGAAAATAACTTTTGACGAAGTTCTTCTTGTTTCTTCAGAAGATAGTAAAGACATAAAAATTGGCGAGCCTTTAATAGAAAAAGCTAAAGTTGAGGCAAAAATTTTGAGACAAGCAAGAGCCAAAAAGGTTATGGTCGTAAAACATAAAGCGAAGAAAAGATATAATGTAAAAAGAGGGCACAGGCAATATTTCACGGAAGTGGAAATTGAGAAGATAGTTGCGTAGATGGTAAATCGTGACACATTATATTTTCAGCATAGTATAATTTCTTCTGAATCACAAAAGGCTCCACACAGAGTATGAAGCCAACAATGCTATATTTTTTTTAAAAAAATTTTCTAAATAGAAAGTTTTTTGTGTTTATGCGGGAGCGGGTTTGTAATCCGTTCTTTTTGTTTGAAATATCATCTTGTTTTTATTTGCGTGGGAAACATTTTGAAACTGATTACAAACCAGTTCCCGCGGAAATATTTGATATTTGAAATTTAGCATTGATTTGGTATTTGATATTTGGATTTTGAAATTAAAAACGGCTAAAATTACTTAGTTGTTTTTTAGTGTTGTGGATTTTGATAATATCAAAAAAGCATTAATATGTTGTCTATTTATACTCTCTTCTTCCCGCCAGTGCGCTTGTTATTGTCATTTCGTCGGCATATTCAAGATCGCTGCCGGTGGAAAGTCCGCGAGCAAGACGCGTAATCTTTACATTAAAAGGCTTTAAAGTCTTTGCCAAATATAAAGCTGTTGTTTCTCCTTCAGTATTGGGATTAGTGGCTATAATTAGTTCTTTTATTCCATTACTTTTTATTCTTTCTATAAGTTCTTTGATATTCAAATTATCAGGACTAACACTTTCGCTTGGCTTGATAATTCCGCCTAAAACATGATATAGTCCGTTAAATTGCCTTGTATTTTCAATTGCCGGAATGTTAATTGCTTCTTCAACTATACAAACAAGAGACTTGTCTCTTTTCGGATTTGAACAAAATTCACATAATTCTTTTTCGGAAATATTAAAGCAGTTTTGGCAGACCGTTGTTTCTTTTTTCAATTTCAAAATCGCGTTTGCCAGCGATTCTGATTCGTATTCCGGTTTTCGCAATAAGCTAAAAGCGAACCGAGCCGCAGTCCGCGGTCCGATTCCCGGGAGTTTTGAAAATTCCTTTATAAGATTTTGGAGCGATTTGGGATACATTTTAAAAACTCAAAGCTTAAAACTCAAAGTAAAATTGTGATGTAAAAAGTTTATTTTATGAAGCTGGTTTTAATATCAAAATTCAAATATCAAATACCAAGCTAATGACAAAAATCGAAATAAAAAATTGTCGCGAGTTTTTTATTTTCTTGATTTCAACAAGAACTCTCCAAAGAAACTGTAGAACTTTACTATCGTCCTCATCTCTTCTTGGTCGTATTTTTTGATTTGTTTTCTTTTAAATATTCTTGGATCAGTTTTTATCTCGGTGATGCTTTCTGGTGTAACGGCCAGTTTCATATTGGTTTGCCCATCCCAGTTTTTATTAATTGGAAAACTTTTTAGTTTTGAATCCCAAGTAACATCAATAATCGTCCATTTTCGATTTATCCTTGCTTTAAGGCAAGTATGATAGCTTATTGGCATTTCGTTTAAAAGTGCTCCTTTGGATCCTGGGAAAGCCAGCTTTAATTTTTTGTAGTAAAAAGGAGTAATAAGAAATTTTACCGGCACATTTATTTTTTTTAAATATTTTGCCAAAAAGATATGCTTTGGCGTACAAGAACCCCTGCCTTTTTCAACCAAGTCTTTTAAGCTATGACTGCCAGTGTTTTCATAAGGTATATCTCTAACAAGCTCGCAAAGGCTTATAATTTTCTCTTGTTTGGTAAGCCGGGATTTTATTATTGAGTTTGCTTTGTTTGTAAGTTTCATTTGTACAAAAGAAATTTAAAATTTGATATCTGGCATTAATTCGTAATTTGATATTATCCATCATGTCTTTTATCCAGATTCTTAAAACTTGTGCATTGTTCATTAAAGAATAATTTAACGCTTCCAATTGGTCCATTTCTGTGCTTGGCGACTAATATCTCGGCGATGTTTTTATTTTCTGAATCGACTTTTGTTTTATCTTCTCTATAAATGAACAAAACAACATCGGCGTCTTGCTCAATTGATCCACTTTCTCTTAGGTCGGATAATTTCGGTCTTTGGTCAGTTCGTGACTCAATTCCGCGAGATAACTGCGATAAAGCAATAATTGGAATATTTAATTCTCTTGCCAAGCCCTTTAATGATCTTGAAATTTCACTTACTTCCTGAACGCGATTATTCGGATCGCCTCTTCCTTCAATGAGCTGGAGATAGTCAACTATGATCATTCCAAGTCCATGTTCGGATTGAAGGCGTCTTGCCATTGTTCTCATCGCCATAACGTTTATAGTCGCTGCGTCATCTATGAATATTGGAGCTTCAGAGAGAATGCCCATTGCGTGTCCGATCCTTGAAAAGTCGTCATTTTCGCCCGTGCTGGAAAGTTTTCCGGTTCTAAGCTTCCAAAGGTCAATATTTGCTTCGGCGCAGATAAGCCTGTCTATTACTTCGCCTTTTGACATTTCAAGAGAAAAAATTCCTACCGGCACCTTCTCTTTTATTGCCGCGTGTCTGGCAAGATCCATGGCAAGAGAAGATTTTCCAACACTTGGTCTTGCTCCTAAGATAACCAGGTTAGATTCTTGCAGTCCAGATAGAATATTATCTAAATCCGTATATCCCGTCGGAATGCCGCGCATTTTGCCTTTATTTTTATGAAGTTCGTCTATTCTGTCAAAGGCTTCTTCCAGTACCGGTTTTATCGGAGTAAAATCTTGTCTGATATGTTTTTTTGATACGGAAAATATTTTTTGTTCAGCCTCATCCAAGGTTTTTTCAACCTCTTCTGTTTCGTTGTATGCTTCTGATACTATTTGCGAAGCATTATCAATTAATCTTCGGAGAACCGCTTTTTTTTCAACAATTTTCGCGTAATGAACTATGTTGGCGGCTGTTGGAACAATATTAGCAAGAGAGGCAAGATAGCTCTGCTCTCCGACTTGTTTTAATTCCTCAGTTTCCTTCAATCTATTGGAAAGGCTTAACAAATCTATCGGCTCATGATGTTCGTATAGATAGAGCATAGCTTTGTATATTTTGCCGTGGCTGTCTTTGTAAAAATCTTCAGGAGTGATCAGATCGCCGACTTTTATAATTGCGTTTTTATCTATCATGAGAGAACCAAGAACTGACTGTTCGGCTTCAATATTTTGAGGAGGCATTCTGTTCACTCCAAAATCCGGATTTTTTGTTTCTTTAGTCGTCATAAAATAAATTAATATATAAATACTCGCTGGCTCCATAGTCCTTCCGCATCTCGGTGCGGGACAGGCTCCGGGCTGTGGATTCTATTTGCAAATTAGAACTGTTCAATTCTGATAAACTTGTAACTCCGAGCTTTAGATGAGGAGTCCCTTCAATATTATTATTGATACTTATATTATTTAAGGGATTTCTCACCCTATCGGGATTCGAAATGACAAACGGGTAAATTTAGAATAATGCCACCATATATTTTCTACTGTGTAAGCCTAGTATATAAAAAAAAGCCGTTTTAATCAATAGCTTGCTTATACTCTTTTAATACACAGGTTGTTAAGAGCAGATAATTTACATAAAGTTGCTTCTTTTCATGTTTATGCTATTATGATTTTGATAAACTCTCTTTAATGGAGGAGGAATTTCGATAGAACTAAGAGAAGTAACAAAATTAGGAGAAATGATAGGAGATCGTACGATAAAGGCTTTCGTTGTTGAAGGAGAAAAAACAAGGTTTTTTACACAAAAACGGAGAAAAAATTAAAAAATAATTTTCTAAAATTCCAAAATTATTTTACGGGCTTGTCCTTGATGGCCAGCCCACTTTTTTTTATCTTCTCCCTCAATTCATCCGCTTTCTTCCAGTCCTTGTTTTTTCTCGCTTCTTCTCTTTGTTTGATTAATTCTTTGACTTCATCAGAAATTTCAGTTTTCTTTTTTTTGATCTTATCCAATCCCAACCCAAGCGCTTTGTCAAATTTTAGAAGAGCTGTTTTTTTGTCCTTGTGACTTATTTCTTTTGATTTTATCATTTCCCA
>JAGLOZ010000076.1 GCA_023137595.1 Minisyncoccota bacterium
GCAATGACAGCGTCAGAAAGCGTCATAAAATCATATAACTTGTTTAAAGCATTTTCACTTGCTTTCAGGCTTTTCCATGTAAAGTTGAGCTTGGATCGGTAATGGGCTGTTAGAAATAAATATCTAAGAGAGAGGGGATTAAATTCCTTTTCTTTTATTTCCAGCAAGCTATGGCTTGTTCCTTCCGACTTTGCCATTTTTTTGTTATCAACAAGCAAATGTTCATTATGCAGCCAATAATTTGCGAATTTTACTCCATTTGCTGATTCGCTTTGGGCAATTTCATTGGTATGATGAACTGGAATATGTTCAATACCTCCCATATGAATATCAAGCGTGTTTCCCAGATACTTTTTACTCATCGCGGAACACTCAATGTGCCAGCCCGGAAAGCCTTGTCCATTTTCAACTAAGGAGGAGCTAAACGGTGATGGCCAGTATTGCAGGGCATTTTTATGCGCGCCGGCGCGAAAAAACCAGAGCGCAAAATCGCTTGGATGCTTTTTTTGCGGATCGCTTATCTCGCTTTTTCCCGCGCCTTGAATATTTTTTTCCAAAATCTGTCTGGATAGTTTTGTATAATTTTTAGCCTTGGAAACATCAAAATAAACAGCTAGATCAGTCCTGTAAGCATAACCTTTATTGATCAAAGTTTGAGTCATATCGATCATTTCTTGAATATGCTTGGTTGCTCTAGGCTTAATGGTTGGCTCTAATATATTCAATTCTTGCGTATCTTGTTCAAAAATTCTGATATATTTTTCTGCAATTTCTGCCGGATCTAGTCCTTCGCGGCGAGCTCCTTTTTCCATTTTATCTTCCCCTGCGTCCTCATCGGAAGTCAAATGACCGACATCAGTATAATTTCGGACATGTTTAACTTTATATCCTAAGTAGCTAAGTGTTCTTACTGCCAGATCAGCGCAAAACATTCCGCGCAAATTGCCAATATGCTGGGTCCAATATACAGTAGGTCCGCAGTGGTAAAGCTTTACCACATTTTTTTCTATGGGCTTGAATTTCTCTATTTTTCTTGTGAGAGTGTTATATAATTTCATATAAATTAAATTGTTAAATTGTTCCATTATTAAATTGTCGCATTGCTTGCTGGCTCCATAGTTCCGTTAGGACTGTGGAGCCATTTGTGATTTCAGAAAGAACTATTAAAATAAACTAAACTTTAGTATAAAATCAAACTGCAGTTCAACGGTATAACAATACAGCAATACAACAATATAATTCCATTATACAAGACTTTCAGAATTTGCCAACAAAAAAACAGCTAGCAATTAGCGGTTTGGAATGAAGAGGGGGGAGACAAGGTAGGTCTCAAAAAATAAGAAGAGGGGATGGCGCGAACAGCAGCCTAGTTTGAGTTACCTTGTCGTTTAATTTTAAGCTTAAAGGACAGAAAGTATTACTGTTCTTCTAAATCCGTTCAGAAGAACAAATAAGTTTCAGTTATTCCAGAAACACTTTTTGTCCTTTAAGCCAACTTTTAATCTCTCTACAAATTAAATATAACATAGCTGAAAATCATGTCAACCCCCAAAATCATATTAACATTTTAACATGATAACATATTAACAAAATGTGTAAAGGTAAGTTAAACGCGCGACGCCTGGATAATCGCTAAAGAATTTTATACAGAGACGTTTTACGCTAGCCTGTCTTGAGAGTAGGTATATATTCGTAAGCCTAACTTATTTTTTTGCCAAGTTAAGTTTAATTGTAACTTGTGTTCCAACATTTTTCATACTTTCAAGATAGATCTTTCCATTCATAAGCTCAATGATCTGTTTGGTGATCCAGAGGCCTAATCCCGTGCCGATTATTTTAGCAGTTTTTTCGTTTTGGACTCTTTGGAATTTTTCAAAAAGATGTTTTTGTTCTTCCGCTGACATGCCGATCCCCGTATCCGCGATCTTGATCTCCAGCTTGTCGTTTTCAATTTTTGTCGTAACTTCTATATTTCCTTTTTCTGTATATTTGATAGAGTTGCCAATCAAATTTATAAGCGCTTGCTTTAATCGTTCTGGATCTGCCAAAACTAACGGCAGTTTTTCTTTCGGTTTTTTATATTCTAATAATAATTTTTTTTCATCTGCCGGAATTTTTAATTGGGAAATGATCTCTTGTATGATCGGTTCCAGTTCAACTTTTTCATTTTCTACGTCTAAGCGTCCTTGTTCAATGCGAGAAACATTAAGAAGATCTTCAATAAGCGCTTCCAGTCTTTCGGTGGAAATTATTGCTCTGTCTATTCCTTTCTTCATTTCTTCATTCTCAATTTTTCCGTATGTTTCGTCTGAAATCAAGGAAAGATATCCCTTGATTGCCGTAAGCGGAGTTCTTAATTCGTGCGAGGCAATGGAAATAAACTCATCTTTCATCTGATCAAGCTCTTTTATTTTTCTATATAAAATCGCGTAGTCCCATAACCTGATCGTAGCGAATAAAAATAATATAACAATTGCGATCGTAATCAATAATTGCTTTATCGCGCTATCGTAGCTTTCACTTGTCGCATTATCAACTATTGCTGAAGATATCTTCATTGTAAGAAGAGCCTGTTTTTCTCCGAAAGAATTTTTTATTGGCATTGCCAACAGCCAAAACCTGTCTTTTTCTGAAAGGCTCCCGACTAATTCTTCTCCCTCGGGCGTAGCGGCCGCGTTGAAAGAATCAGTTACTATTCCTCCTTCTTCAGGCTGTGTCCATGCCATTTCATAAAAATAGAATTTCAGACTTCTTTCAATAATTTCTTTATTTGAGGAAGCAACAACTTTGAAATTGCCGTTATCCGGCATCAGAATTGATATTTCTTGAAAGCTGGAACTTCTTTTTGACAGTTCTTCAATTTTTTTCTGGATTTTTTCTTTATCGTTTAAGTCTTCTTTGATCAAAGCGCAAATAGAGTGGCCCGTGGTCATAGCTTGAGAATGCAAAGAAATGTCCAGATTATTATTATATTTATTAATAATGGAAGTCGTATTAAAAACAATCAAAGCGGGAATTAGGATAATAAGAATAACACCATAAATAAGCTGAAAGCTTTCTCTGTTTTTAATTAGGAGCTTTTTTAATTTCATTAGATTATTTTAAAGCCTTCTTTTTTCTTTTGGTGATCACTGCCACAAAAAGCAAAATTCCAAAAATTACAAAAAGAAAGGCTATTTTTAAATAATTATTTACTAAAGTTTCTGATTTTTTTGAAGTTTGAGGAGTGGCGGCGGAAACAGAGGAGACAAAATCTTTTACTGAAACAGCTTCAGCTTTTTTGACAAAGAAGTTTAACGGCTTGCTTTTATTTATAATTTTTCCGGTATTATCGTTTATTGCCACATAAACTTCATGTTCTCCATCAACTAAAGATTTAGTAAGCTCATACTTCCAGTTTCCATATTTGTCTGTTTCAACGGTCACAACTACGGGTAGATCGGAATAAATGTATAAAGTTGCCACACT
Source organism: Minisyncoccota bacterium (assembly GCA_023137595.1). Lineage (GTDB taxonomy): Bacteria > Patescibacteriota > Minisyncoccia > JAHIHE01 > JAGLIN01 > JAGLOZ01. The sequence continues at coordinate 3,469 of JAGLOZ010000076.1, forward strand.
ATTAGGTTTAGCCTCTCCTGATAATATGTATCCCTTGGATAAAGCACCTTGTTTATTTTTTATGTTATCTATGCTTTTAACAAAGAAATTTCCTTTTTCTTCTCCTTCAGTTTTGGGATGGCTGAGCAGTTTGTCTTCCATTATTGCTTTTTCAACAGGCGCTAGCTTTTTTTCAAATTTTCCTTTACCAAGAGGATCGTACCCATTCTTTACTTCTTCTCCATCATTATGACCGTCTTCATCGGTATCAGCTTTGAAAGGATCGGTTCCAAGCCTTTTTTCTATATCATCCGGCAAACCGTCTTCGTCGCTGTCAATCATAAGCGCTATAGGCGCTGTTTGTATTAAATTGTCTTCTTCGTTTAAAACTATACTTTCGCTTGTCGCTATAATTTTTATTCCCAAATCTTTTTCAATAATAGGAACTATTTTTTCTTCTTGAGCAATTTCCGTTTCCAAATCTTCTACTTTCATAGACTTCCCAATTATCCCTTTCTTCTTTTCATTTATTTTATTAAACACGACCTGTTTAGTCACAATATTTCCAAGATGCCTTTCTTTAATAGAATTTTTACATTGCCAGTCTTCAGATTCGTCGCATTTTATTTTCGGAGCATATTTATTGAAAATAAATTCCTGACATTCTTTTTCGTCTTCTATGCCGGCTATTTTACATTCTGGAGAACCGAATTTTTTAAACATTATTCCGTCACATTCCTGTCTGTTCTTGGCGCCTGCCTCAAGACATTCTTTTGGCATATGTTTTCGCTGAAGATATATTGCGCATTCCTGTTCGTTTTCCAGTCCTTCGTCCGCGCATTCCTTCGGCAGATATGTTTTTTGCATCACTTTCTCGCATTCTTCGGTTGTTTTTGCATTTGCTTTTTGGCATTCTATAGGAAACTTTTCAGCGGGTATATTTTCTCCTCCGTCATATTTTTCAAACATAAACTTTTTACACGCTTCTGGATTTAAGATTCCCGCTTCTTGGCAGTCATCCGGTGCGTATTTTTCAAACATAAACTTTTCGCATTCATCTTTGTTGAAAAT
>JAGLOZ010000077.1 GCA_023137595.1 Minisyncoccota bacterium
CTTTTCAATTCTTGACCTCATATATGTATTCTTTTTACCATCAAGTAACAGCAGGTATTTTTTTGCTTTTGATTCATCCTTTTTCCTAATATAATATCTACATTTTTCAATAAGCCAATACTGCTCAGCTATTTTCCTATTGTCAACTAAAAAACCTTCCATAGCTTTTTCATAATAATAATCACCCTTGCTTAAATCATTTTTTCGAAAAGCTAACAATCCTTTATTGGCATAAATTATGGGTGGAATCTTACTTTCAAAAATATCCAACAATTTCTCAGCTTTATCTAAATTTCCATTTTCTATATAAGCATAGATGAGATTGTTTACTATAAGCAAATTATCAAGCTTCATTTGTATGGCTTCTTCAAGCAATTTTATGGCAGACTGATAATTCTCTTCAATACTTTCAAAAATAAAAGATAAATCTGGATAAACTTCTGGTATATCCTTCCTTTTCTCCAGTGATTTTAAATAGAAAGTCTTTGCTTCGCTATAATTTCCCGCTAAAATTTTTTCACTTCCTTGTAAATAGTCAGCAAAGGCATCATTTGGAGAATAATTAAGTATTTCATTATAAATTTTTCTAATATTATCTTTCTTTTTTGTTCTTACTGCTATGCGACCCATGTTATAAAAAGCTAAAAGTTCCCGGCTATCACAAGGTGCTTTTTCTATTATTTTTTCCTTAAAAATACTTATTGCGCGATTAAAACAATAAGTACCATCTTTGATTTTACCAAGTTGAATATAACAATACCCTAAATTATTATATAACAAATCATTTTTCGTCTCAATCTTTATTCTTTCCCTATACCATTTAATAGCCTTTTTATAGGAATGTAACTTAATATAAAGCGATCCTATTTGATGTTGCCAAATATCAGAGAGAATAAGACCCCTATCAACTGCACTAGTAAGAATATCAAGAGCATTTTGTGGATTTTTTATACTCATGTAATAATTTGCTAAATTTTCACAAGGAGCAACATAAAAAATATCTTTTTGTATAGCTAATTCATAATAATTTTTAGACTTGTCAATTTGTCCCTTTTTTTGGTAACACACACCTAGATTATTTAAAGAATGAGCAAAGTCAGGATTTATTTTTAATGCCCTTTCAAAATATAAAATAGCATTGTCAAAATCATTATTTTTTAGATATAAAAATCCATATGTATTCAAGGCGGCATAATCTCTTTGGTTTTTTTCAACAACTTCTTCTATGTTTTTAAAAGCTTCTGACAAAGTATATTCTTTATTGAAAAAGAATAATTTAAACAAAATATACTTATGCAGATAATCTGGCCTTTTGTTTGTTATTCTTAATATCATTTTATAATATTCATCCGCATCCCTTATATTACCTTCCATTAAGTAAATAAATATTAATTTCTCGTAAATTGCCAGCAAAGAATCATCCAATTTTATTGCCTCTAAATAATATTTTTTTGCTCTTGATAAATTTTGCCTTAAAAATTGAACATCTGCTAGTTGTTCTAATGTTCTGGGACTTTTAAATTGTTTGATATTCTTTTTTGCTTCTTTCCATTGTAAAGATCTGAGATTATTAGTCTGTTTATTTATAATATTAAATCGATCTTTTCTTTTTGTAAATTCATCCTTGAAACTAAACACAGATTCCGGATTTTCATTACGAATTTCAAAATTTTTCTTTTCTTTAGCTGAAGACCCTGTTATCATATTTTTAATTTACTTACTCAAATCTTTTAATAAACAACCAATATTACTATATCTTTTTTTATAATCAAGTTGACACATCTTTTTGATAAAAGTATTAATTTTTTCTTCTTGTCCCATATCTGGCAAAACAACTTTTAAATTAGAATCAATTAAATATGTATCAAACTGCTCTTGCCACTCTTTATATAAATTTCCTCTTTCAGTTATTGATAATGATGATAAATCTGAGAATTTCAATTTCTTTTGTGTTATAAATTGCAAAATATCAGCATTAATAGCATTATGATATAAAACTGGTTCACTTCCCATTATAAAATACAATATTATTCCCAAGGCATAAATATCTGCATATGCATATTTTTCAAGATCCGCTTTTTCCCATATAAAAAAATAATTTTCTGGAGGACATATTACATTACAAACTGACACAGTTTGAGGATGATAGTACTCTCTGCAATGCCCATTAAAATTTTTGGCTCTTCCAAAATCGGCAAGTTTGGGTTCTGCTTTATTGCCATTATTTATCATTAGAACATTCTTCCACCACAAATCCCTATGAATAATATCTTTTTTATGAGCATGGTAAACTCCTTCACATATTTTTTTAAATAATTCAATCTTGTCATTAAAAGATAGACTATAATTTAAATTTAAATATTTATCTAAAGCACAATCTGCTAATTCCATTACAAAAAAATAGTAAGCTCCTTCTTTAGTTGCTTTATTGTATGGTTCAATTATTCTTTTATGAGGTGATAAAATGTATAATATTTCATTTTCTCTTTTAAATCTCTTAATATCTGAACTATCTATATTTTCTTTGCAAATTTTTAAGGCTACAGGTTTTTTATTATTCTCGTCTATAGCCCTATAAACAAATGAAAAATTTCCATTCCCAAGGTCATCATCAATTATATAATTTGCAATTTTTTGACCTTTAATCAGCATTTTTAAATTTAATTAAATTTAATTATTCTCAATTATTTTAAT
>JAGLOZ010000078.1 GCA_023137595.1 Minisyncoccota bacterium
AGATAAAAACGAGAATTTAAGATTTTCAGGTGGCGTGAAATGTGAGAAAGAGGATGATCAAAAAAGAATTTATCTGACTTTTGATTATGGGAGAATCAACAATTCAGATGTTTTGAAGCTTAATCTTAACGCGATCGTGAATAAGGAAGGAATGAAATTAAACGTCAAGCCAATTACAAGAAATATTAAAACGATCCCTCATTTAAAAGTATTAAGAACTATTCCTGATCACTTTGCGAGCAATGCCAGTTTGAGCGAATTTATAATTTGTTCTTCCACTCCGCTGACAGTTCCCGCAAAAGAAGATATCAGCGATCATATCAAAGCTGAACCGGGTTTTGAATTTAAATATTGGAGCAGGCCAAGAAAAATCACCGCAGAGCATTATAATTGCCGCATTGGGGAATTTGAAACTAAAATCGCGTACGGTTTGATGCCTGAAAGCGATTATAATATAGAGATTAAGGCAGTGGATGATTTTGGCGAAGAGGAAATGATCAGAAAGTCTTTTAAAACAGGCAAAATGCCAGAACACTATCTCAATTTCCATAATTTTCAAAGAAGCTATAGTATCACAACCTCAGACAAGACAAAATTGACCTATGCCGTTGAAAATATGGATTATGTCAATTTGCATATTTGCAAATTGAAGCCTGAAGATATGCTTTATTATTTGGAAAATAAGCCGTCTTATACAAGCTCTGCTTATTCAATCAGTGGCTGTGAAAAGGTAGTAAACAAGAAAATAGAATTGCAAAAAAAATATTGGGTAAAGAACTATTTTACGGTTGATCTTGAAGATTACCTGGAAAGCAATTTGGGACATTACATTTTGACTTTTTCTCATCCTGATTACAAAACAAGGTCAACGTACGACAAAGACAAAAAACAAATATATGAAAGAACATATCTAACCGTGACAAATCTTGGAATTGTGGAAAAGAGAGTTGAGGTAAGAAATAGCGGGACTAATCAGGAAGTTAATTTAGATAGCGAACAGCAAGCTAAATTGAAAAATATCTATTGGGTAACGGATTTAAAAAGCGCGAATCCGATTGAAGGCGCGAAAATTCAGCTTTTTGAAGGTGTTAGAGAAAATTCCAAAGTGAAAATGAAAAAATTGTCTTTGTTTTTTACAAACGGAGCTGGAATTGCCGAGACATCGGTCGCTAATAATTTGTATGGAGCGGTCGTGACAAGCGGAAGCGACAGCGCTTTGATCACGCGTTATGACAATAAGCTTGGCTATGGCAGTATCGCCAGAACGGCGCAGAAAATATATTTGTATTCTGACCGGCCGATTTACAGACCGGGGCAGGAAGTTCAGATCAAAGGTCTTTACAGGATAGGATATGACGGAGATTATGAGATTTTTCAAGAGAAAAAAATTCCGTTGAAAATTTACAACAGCAAAAATGAAGAAATATTGAATCAAGAACTGGAGGTAAACGATTTTGGTACTTTCAATACGAAGTTAATTTTAGACACGAAAGCTTCATTGGGTCGGTATAGAATCAATGCTAAAGGTACGAACACATATTTTGAAGTTGAAGAATATCAGCCAGCTCCGTTTAAAATTGAAACAAAAACAGACAAGGAAGAATATATTTCAGGCGATATCTTGAATATGGAAATTGACGCCAGCTATTATTTCGGAGCGCCAGTTGAAGGCGGAGAGGTTGAATATAGCATTGGAAGCCAGAACTATTATTTTGACAAATATAAGGATGAATATTTCAACTTTGGGTCGTCATGGTATTACTGTTACAACTGCAGTTATGGGGATAAATTTATTTTAAGAAATAAAACTGAGATAGATGGTTACGGCAAGGCGAAAATTTCGCACCAGCTTGATCTGGATAAATTATTTGAAGGAGACGAAAATACCAAAAGCAAAATATTTGTTGTTTATTTGACTGTTAAAAATTCCAATGGACAGGCTGTTTCCACGCAGAGATCTTTTATTGTTCATCGGGGAGAACATTATCTTGGACTGAAAACTGATCGATATTTCTTAGGTAAAAATGAACCTTTCAAAGCTAAAGTAAAATCAGTTAATACGGAAGGAAAAGGAATTTCTGTTCAAAACATTAAATTGCAGGTCAATAAAATAAAATGGGTGCAGAACAAAAGGAAAGAAGTTGATGGCGGGTATTATTATAAATGGGAAAAAGAACTGGAATTGATTCGGGAAAGAACAATTAACACTGATCAAAACGGCAATTGGAGCGGAAATTTCTCTCTGGAAAAAGAAGGGGAATATGAGCTAAAGGCGACGAGCAAAGATAGTAAAGGAAATATAATTACAAACAAGTATAATATTTATGTTTATGGAAACGCTCAAGTTGACATCAGAAGAACAAACGACGAAGAATTGGAAGTTGTTGTTGATAAAAGCGATTTAAAGATAGGCGATAAGGCAAAAATAATTATAAAATCTCCCTACAAAAAGGCTAAAGCGCTAATTAGCATTGAAAGGGGTAGGGTTTTTAAATATGAAATAGTTGACATTAACCAGAATCTTTATAATTATAGTTTCACGGTATTATCAGATTATACTCCCAATTTCTATGTTTCGGTAATTTTACTTTCTGCGGATTCAAATCCGGATGTTAAATTCGCGCAAGTCGGATTTAAGGTTGACACAGAAAAAAAGGAGTTAAATGTATCTGTCCAATCCGACAAAAGATCTTATTTGCCGGGAGAAGAAGTGGTATTGAATTTTGAATCAAAGGATTACGCGGGCAATCCCGTGGAAACGGAATTTTCAGTAGCGGTCGCCGACCTGAGTGTTTTGGCGCTAAAGGGGAATCCAAAGAAAAATCCGCTTGTGTTCTTTTATGGCGGATTTCCTCTGACAATTTCAACTTCCAGTAATCTGGAAAATATTCTTTATGAAGTTGATATTGCTGAAAATGCCACAAAAGGCGGCGGCGGCGCGGATTCGGAAGATTTGGCAAAGAAAAAGAGAGGAGAGTTCAAGGACACCGCTTTTTGGCAGGCGGTGGTTAGAACGAACAAAGAAGGGCAAGCGGAATTGAAATTTACCTTACCGGATAATCTGACTACTTGGCAGATTGAGTCAATTGGAATTAGCAAAGACACAAAACTAGGCGTTGATTATCAAGAATTTATCGCGCGCAAAAATGTAATGGTCGTTCCGCTAAAGCCTCGTTTCGCGGTTCCCGGTGATGAATTCTATATCGGCGCGAAAATTTTCAATCAAACAAATCAAAGACAGAAGTTAAATGTTGAATTTTCCAGCGGAACGCTATCCTTGAAAAACGATCAAAAAAAGAAAGATATTCAGATAGAAGCAAACGAATCAAAAACTGTCTATTTCAATGTTATAACTGATCCATCTTTGCAAAATGGTGTTCATCAGTTTGTTTTGTCTGCTAAGAACAGCGCCTATGAAGACACGGTAGAAAACACGATCAAAATAACCAGAAATGACACTTACGAAGCAACGGCTACGGCGGGGTATTCAAGCGCGGTTCAGGTAAAAGAATTTGTTTATTTGCCCGAAAATATTGTCGGAGACAAGGGCGGACTTTCAATTCAAACTAGCGCCACTTTAGCAGTCTTTTTGTCAGATGCTTTGAACTATTTGTTGAGCTATCCTTATGGTTGCAGTGAGCAAATTGCCAGCAAGCTTTCCTCAATCGCGATTGTGAAAAAGGGACTGAATCTGGAAAATGTCGGAGACAAGTTTGAACTGGAAGACATTGAATTTGACGGGCGAAAATGGACAATAGACGAGATCGTGGAAATTGGGCTGGCAAGGATCTACGAAAATCAAAAATCAAACGGAGGGTTTGCCTATTATCCAGACGGAAATCCAAATGTATATTTGACATTGCGTATAGCAAACACTTTGAAAGATTTAAAAGACGCGGGATATGAAGTAAATGACAACAGTCTCAAGCGAGCTTTTACATATATCAATAACACGGTTAGCTATGATAGGAATTTACAAAAAAATAAGGATTTGGTTATTTTGGCAACAAATTCTCTATTGGAGATCAAAGAATATGGAAAGATTAATCCGAGTCTAATAAACTATATCAAAGGACTGAGAAATGACAAATTGCTTTTGAATGAACAAATCAGCAATACTTCTCTTGCTACACTGGCTGTAATGTTGAGCGGGAACGAAAATATCTTTGGCAAGGGGTATAAGGATGAAGTATTTAATGTTTTGGAAAATAAAATTGATATTGATTCACGCGGGGCGTTTTTGCCGTCCGGCAAAAATGTGATTTGGCAATATTACGGAACGCAAACCAAAGACACCGCATTGCTATTGAAAGCTCTGTCAAAAAATGAGAGAGATAATGAAATTTTGGACAAGATCTTGCGCTGGTTGCTCCGAAGCCGCAGCAAAGACGGGTCATGGGGCTCAACAAGCAATACAATTTCCGTTGTTGACGCGATGACTGATTATCTTATTTGGCAAAGAGAGACCGAGTCGGAATTTACTTTGAAAGTTTTGCTTGATGATGAAGAAAAACAATCTTTTGATTATAATGCAGATACGATCTTAAATCAGAATAGTCTGGAAATTCCAGTGAGTGATATTGGACTTGGAACTTTCAGTCAGCTTTCTTTTGAGAAAGAAGATCATAATGAGTTGAATAATAATTTTTATTATGACATTTCTTTGAAATACTTCTTGCCAATTGACACAATCCCGCCGCGCGACGAGGGGTTCTCAATTACGCGCGAATTCTATCGTTTGGAAGACAAGGAAGGTGAGAATCCTGTGACGCAGGCAAGTCCGGGTGATGTGCTACGCGGGCAAATTAAAGTGTTTGTTCCCGAGGGCAGAAACTTTGTCGCGGTGGAAGATTTCATTCCGGCGGGAGTGGAGCTGATCAATTTCAATTTAGCGACAGAAAACAAATCGCTCTTAGCGGAAGAACAAAACGACCAAGGCTGGTGGCGTGATTATTACAATAACAAAAAGTTGCGTCCCGACATGAAAGAACTGAGAGACGATCGCTTGTTTCTCTTCAAAGAAAATCTTCGCGCTGGGGAGTATGAATATGACTATTTCGTCCGCGTTCTAATTCCCGGTAAATTTCACCACTTGCCTGCCGTTGTCTCTGAAATGTACTTCCCCGAAAATTTCGCGAGGACTGCTGGGAGATATTTTGAGGTAAAATAGAAACAGAATCTGGAATTATGAATTATGAATCGCGTAAATTTAACTGTCATTCTGGAGAAAGGGGAATGATCGATAGAATCCCGTTTTTACGCG
>JAGLOZ010000079.1 GCA_023137595.1 Minisyncoccota bacterium
GAATTTTTGCAAACGCAATGAATTTATTGGGATTATTTATGGTTATGATGATTGACACTCTTGGAGCGTTGTTGCTTGGAAGCGGAAAGAGCGCTTTGCTTTCTAAAAAGTTAAAAAATTATCAGGAAGAAGCGTCAACAATGGACACCGTTATAACAACTCTCGGTCCGGCTATCGGCGCTTTTATCGGAGGCATTGCAATTTCGTATGTCGGATTTCAATATACATTTTTGATTGCGGGGGTAATTGTGTTTATGATGGGACTGACTTCGTGGTTTTGTAAATTTCGTTGTTGACAGAAAACCATTTTATTTGTATTATTAGGAACATTAGAAGGGAGGGAATAAAATGTGAACGCACATTAAAAACAAAAAAGATATTCCTTGTTTTTTTCAGGGACGATACAAGGTTTTCTGTTTATTTAGGAAACCTTGGATCGTCCCTCTGAATATGGACGGGTTTGTTGGGATAAAGGAAAAGAGGTAAAATAAAATGAAATCAAATACCAAAAAAAGGATAGTAATAGGAATAGCAACAGGAATAACAAGTATCGTTGCATTGATCACGCCAGCAGCAGCAGCGTTACCTTATAGAGGGCTTGGTAGCATCACTTGGCTAATGAGGTGGTTCGGAGGCTGGTTTTAAAAGGGAAGCATAAAGTGTTTTTGAAGACACTTTACACTTCCTGTTTTTTTTATTTCTCTTGATAAATCCAAAATCTGTGCTATGATGAATTATGCTTAAATAATAACAAAAACAAAATGAATATCATCATCAAGGGCACTAATTTAGAGCTTCATAATGATTTAAAGGAATATGTAAATGAAAAAATAGGGGGCTTGAAAAAATTCGTTGAGAATGAAAATATAGATTCAAATAGCGTCATGGCCAGAGTTGAACTTGCAAAGACGACGAGACATCATCAACAGGGAGATATTTATAAAGCGGAAGTTAATTTACAATTTCCAGGAAAAATGATCAGAAGCGTTGATGAAAGCGATGATATTTATAAATCAATTGATAAAGTAAAAGATGAACTTAGAGAAATGATCAATAGTTATAAAGACGAAAAGACTACCAAGATAAGAAGGGGAGCAAGAATGATAAAAAAATTGAAAGGAATTTCTCCGCTAGCGTGGGCGAAGGGTGAATTTAGGAAGTTTAAGATCAGGAAGGGGAAATAAAAAAAAGTAAAAGAGCTATTTGTCTTTTACTTAAAATGATTTTCAACTAGTTTTTTAATTCGGTCCTTGCTTATTTTTAAAGCTACATTATCTTGATGATAGATATCTTTTGTAGCTTCCCAAAGAGCATTAACAATTGCTTTTTTATTTCTCATTTCTTTGGGCGTAAAGCGCAGAATTTCTTCTGCTTTGTCTTTTATTCTTGTTCTCTTGTTTTTAACAAAGTTATCAGAAATACTTGAAAACATCGTACGAAATCTTTCTATAAATGATTTATATTTAACTTTTCCTTTTAAAAAATCACTTCCTAGCTTTTTAATAACATAACTTTTTAAAATTGTCAAGCGGTAAGAATAAATATTTAATGTAGGATGTATATGCTTCGCGGGAACGGATTTGCAATCCGTTTCTGATGTTTTGAAAACAGGTAAAATTGTATTGTTTATAGAATCTGGTGATAAAAATAAAAATTATTGAAACTTCAAAACAAAAGAAACTGTTTACAAAACAGTTCCTGAAAATAAAAAAAGAGTAGCAATTCTATGAAAGTTTTTTGCAAGCTTCCATTATAGTCGCTAACTCTCTTAATGTCATGTTCCCAATGCCTTTGCCATAAATGATGAGCATGGTGTTTATTCCTGTCATCTTAAATATTTGATATAAAAGTTTTTTTTGATTCTCATTTAAGACTAAGATATTACTCCTTTTTTTTCTTTCCATAGCTATTGTCCCTCAAAAAAATAATAAACTATTATAATTATCATGTCAATCCTAAACAAAATCTTCGGCGACCCCAACGAAAAAGAATTGAAAAAAATTCAGCCGGTTGTTGATGAGATAAATAAATTAGAAGAAAAATTCCAGACTCTTTCTGACGAGGAATTAAAAAATCAGACTAATATATTTAGAGAAAGATTAGAAAAAAAAGAAACGCTTGATCAAATTTTGCCGGAAGCGTTTGCGGTTGTGCGGGAAGTTTCCAAGAGAGTGATGGGACAAAGGCATTATGATGTGCAGTTAATCGGCGGGATCGTTTTGCATCAAGGGAATATCTCTGAAATGAAAACAGGCGAGGGAAAAACATTAGTATCCACTTTGCCGATCTATTTAAATGCTCTTACCGGAAAAGGTGCGCATCTGGTAACCGTCAATGATTATCTTTCTAAAAGAGACGCAAATTGGATGGCGCCGATCTATCATTTCCTAGGATTAAGCGTCGGTGTGATCCAGCACGATGTATCATACATATTTGATCCGCAAACAAAACCGGACGAAAATGAAGTTACAGTTGAAATGGAGAATTTACGGGAAATTCAACGCAAAGAGGCTTATGCGTGCGATATAACCTACGGAACAAACAATGAATTCGGCTTTGATTATCTGCGCGATAATATGGCAGTTAACAAAAATCAGATGATCCAGAGAGAGTTGAATTACGCGATCGTTGACGAGGTGGACAGTATTCTTATTGACGAGGCGAGAACACCTTTGATCATTTCTGCTCCTGATGCGGATTCAAATACGATGTATCAGACATTTTCGCGGATCGTACCGAGATTAGAAAATGAAAAAGACTATACCGTTGACGAAAAAATGAGAGCAGTAAGTCTAACTGACGAGGGAATCGAAAAAGTTGAAGGAATGCTTGGAATGAAAGATATTTACAATGAAGGGGGGATAATGTTCGTTCATCATTTGGAGCAGGCGTTGAAAGCGGAGATATTGTTCAAAGGGGACAAAGATTATGTTGTCAAAGACGGAGAAGTGATAATTGTTGATGAATTTACGGGACGAATGATGCCCGGGAGAAGATTCAGCGAGGGACTTCATCAGGCGATTGAAGCAAAAGAAAATGTAAAAGTTCAAAAAGAAAGTAAAACCTTGGCAACTATAACTTTCCAAAATTATTTTAGGATCTATGGAAAACTTGCTGGAATGACCGGAACGGCTGTTACAAATGCTGAAGAATTTTCAAAAGTTTATAGTCTGGATGTTGTTATTATTCCTCCAAACAAGCCTATAACAAGAATAGACCGCGTGGATTCAGTATATAAAACAGAACATGGCAAATTTACGGCGTTAATTCGTGAAATAGAAAAACGGCATAAAAAAGGACAGCCTGTTTTAGTTGGAACGATAGCTATTGATAAATCAGAATTCTTGAGCGAGATGATGAAAAGAGAAGGCATTGAACATAATGTTTTAAACGCGAAGTTCCACGAGAAAGAGGCGCTTATTATTTCTAATGCCGGACAAAAAGGAGCAGTGACGATCGCGACCAACATGGCGGGAAGAGGAACGGACATCAAACTTGAAGAAGGAGTTGAAAAGATGGGCGGACTTTGCATTTTCGGAACTGAGCGTCATGAAGCAAGAAGAATTGACAATCAGCTGAGAGGCCGATCCGGACGGCAAGGCGAAGCGGGAGAGACAAGGTTCTTTGTCTCTATGGAAGATCATGTTATGCGCGTTTTTGGTTCTGATAAAATGAAAATGGTAATGGATAAGCTGGGAATTGAAGAGGATATGCCGATTGAGAATTCTTTTATTTCCAAGTCAATTGAAAACGCGCAAACAAAAATTGAAGGATATAATTTTGATATCAGAAAGCATGTTTTGGATTATGACGATGTAATGAACAGGCAAAGAGAAGTGATATATAAAAAGCGCAGAGAGATTTTGGATATAACGAAAAACATTGAAAAGGGTGATATGGAAATCAACAAAGACAATTTTCCAGAACTTCTGAAGCTCAAGGACAAAATTTTGGAGATGTTTGAAAATCAAGCGCAATACATTGTTTCAATACATAGCGCTGAGAACAGAAGCGCTTGGGACATAAAGGGAATGCTAGAAGCGGTTCATAAAATCGTATCCGTTGACGGTGATTTTGAAGATAAAATAAAGGAAATTGTAAATTCAGACAGGCCGGACGAAGAGGCGAGAAGCTTGGCAACGGAACTGATCTTTGGAATTTTGTCTGATGCTTATAATAAAAGAGAAGATGAGATCGGTTATGAAGCTATCAGGCAAATAGAAAAAATGGTGATGCTCCGAAGCGTTGATATGCTTTGGATGGAACATCTTGATTCTATGGACAGGCTGAGAGACGGGATAAGCCTTCAGGGTTATGGACAAAAAGATCCTTTAGTCGAATATAAAAAAGAAAGCTATCGCATGTTCCAAACATTATTAGGTTCAATTGAAGAAAATGTGCTTTCCGCAATATTCAAGGTTCAAGTTGTCAAGAAGGTTGAGTCCCCAATGGAAAACAAAAACATTTCAACAAGCGGAGGTGGAGAAGAATCTTCCGTGTCAGCTCCGGAAACTGTCAAAAAAATAGGCAGAAACGATCCCTGTCCGTGCGGAAGCGGGAAGAAGTTTAAAAAATGTTGTATGGGGAAATAGTCATGCTAACATAGTAAACATTTTAACATTCTGACAAGCAGTTGATCCTGAAACAAATTCAAGGATGACGATATAATATATTGCACGTGTATCGCATTTGACAATTTGACAATTCTAATATAAATTTAATCTTATAGGTGATGATCGGTAAAATAAATCGTAGCAGTAGATTTCCGTCTTCACGAGAGTGACAATTTGATAAACTTTTAACTTTACAAACTTTTAACTTTATTAACTCTTTTCCATGTCCAGTAAACGAAAAACTCTACTTAATTTTTTGCTTATAATAATTTTAGCGATAGCGACTGCTTATGTTGTTTATCCGAAGAATCAAGGGATAAAAATTCAGCAGTATGGAATTAACTATTCTAATGACTTAAAATTTCGCTTAGGTCTTGATCTGCAGGGAGGTACTCATCTTGTTTATCAGTCTGATCTGTCTCAAATAGAAGAAAACGAAAAAGCGACAGCTTTGGAAGGAGTTCGTGATGTTATCGAAAGGAGAGTTAACGCTTTTGGAGTTTCTGAGCCGGTTGTTCAAACCACGCAAAAAGATCGCCTTATAGTTGAATTAGCGGGAATAAAAGATGTCAATCAGGCAATAAATATGATCGGAGAAACTCCTCTTTTGGAATTTAAGGAAGAAATGACAGAAGAGGAAAGAAACAGTCTCAGAGAACAATTTAAAGATTCAAACATTCCAGAAGAGCTTCTGTCGCAGTTTTTCTATAAAGGCGCGGATCTAGGAGGAAAACAATTGGATCGGGCAGATGTTATTTTTAATCCCAACACTTATGAGCCTGAAGTTCAGCTGCAGTTTAACAGTGAAGGGAAAAAACTATTTGCTGAGATCACAGAAAGAAATGTTGGTAAAAAGGTGGCAATATATTTAGATGGAATGCCAATCAGTATTCCAGTCGTGAATGAGCCAATAACTGACGGTAGAGCTGTTATTTCCGGTAATTTTTCTATAGACGAAGCCAAGACTTTGGTTCAACGATTAAACGCTGGAGCTTTGCCTGTCCCCATAGAATTAATAAGCCAGCAAACTGTTGACGCAAGTCTCGGAAAAGATTCAATTGAAAAAAGTATAATTGCGGCATTGATAGGATTTATGCTGTTGAGTTTGTTTATGATCATCTATTACAGAATTCAGGGAGTTATAGCTATTATTGCTTTAATTATCTATGCTTTGTTGGTCTTGTCTATCTTTAAATTTATTCCCATTACGCTTACTTTATCAGGTATAGCTGGTTTTATACTATCCATCGGAATGGCTGTTGACGCGAATGTTCTTATTTTCGAAAGAATAAAAGAAGAGATTAGAAAAGGAAAGCCTGTGACAATTGCCATTAACGAAGGATTTTCAAGAGCGTGGAGTTCAATTTTTGATTCTAACGTCTCAACAATTATAACTTGCATAATTCTTGCCTATTTCGGCACAAGCATAATTGAAGGGTTCGCGATAACTTTGGGGATCGGAGTTGTTTTCAGTATGTTTTCCGCTATGTTTATAACAAAAACTCTTTTGAAAGTTATGGCGATGACAAGGTTAAGGAAGAAGCTGTGGCTTTTTGGAGTGAAAAAATAATTCCAGTTGTTGTAAACATATTTGTCGTTGCGCCTTCTCATTCGCTTCTCGCAATGACAAGTTTTTCATACAACTAATTTCATTTATAGAATACTTATATGATAAAAATTGTTCAACGAAGAAAAATTTGGTTTGCGTTCTCATTGGTTTTAATTTCCGCAAGCATTGCGGCTCTTTCGGTTTGGGGGCTTAAACTTGGAATTGATTTTACGGGCGGGACTTTGATGGAGTTTTCCTTTAAAGAAAAAACTTTAAATAGCGAAGAAATAAAAGGCGCGCTAAAAGATTTGGATATAGGAGAAGTCAATGTTCAGTTTTCTGGCGCTGATAGCGTTTTGTTAAGATTTAAAGATGTTGATGAAAATACTCATCAGGAAATTATTAAGGCTCTAGACATTGCAATCTTGGGAGAAGACAAGGAAGAAGAAGGTGACAATCCGGAAGGAGTTACTGAGGATGTAACCGAAGAAGATGAAGATGTTGAGAACGAGCCAATCAGCGGTATAAAAAAAGCGTTGGCTGCTGATGAAGTTGAAACAGCAGATGAAGCGAATGAAACTGAAGAAAGCGGAATTGAAGTTGTTACGGATTCTGGTGAGGAAATAAATATTGAAAGCGAGGAGATTGATTTAGAATCCGTTATTACAGCTAACGAAGAAAATTCTAATATTGAAGAAAAAAGATTTGACTCAATCGGTCCGGTAATTGGCAATGAGCTGAAATCAACCGCCGTAATCGCGATTGCCATAGCTTTAATTGCAATTGTCCTTTATATAGGATGGGCTTTCAGAAAAGTGTCTCGGCCAGTGTCAAGTTTCAAATATGGAATTATCGCTACAATTACACTTTTCCATGATGTTATAATTACTCTGGGAATATTTTCTGTTCTAGGCCATTTATATAATATTGAAGTCGGTATTCCTTTTGTAGCCGCGCTTCTTGCTATTTTGGGTTATTCCGTAAATGATACGATCGTTGTTTTTGATAGAACTCGTGAAAATCTCATAAAATCCGGCTCTGGTGACTTTGAAAAAGTTGTCAACAAAAGCGTGAACGAAACTTTGGTAAGATCATTAAACACATCTTTCACCACACTTCTGGTTCTTACCACTCTCTATCTATTTGGCGGAGAAACTATAAAGTATTTCATCATTGCTCTTATCGTCGGAATTTCTGCCGGAACCTATTCGTCTATATTCATCGCCAGCCCGCTTCTTGTAACTTGGCAAAAGTGGAGCTTGAAAAGACAAAAGTAAAATATTATTTTATTGTTAAGGAATTTGGAGTATCAAGCGTAATAAAAACGAATTAGAAATATAAAACAGCATGGTAATAATTACCATGCTGTTTTATATTTACTTTTTTTATCTGCTCTAATCTTTCGCCTAAGGCGGACAGGCCTGACTAGAACCTTTTATCAAATTTTTTTAAATAATTCTAATATACAATTGCAGCTATAGCCTCTTTCAGTGCGGCCGCATCAAAAGAGGCTATAGCTATTTTTCTGTTTTTTTTGGTTAGATATGAGTAGAAAAAATGTAAAAAAATAGAGACATTCTTTTGTTTTTTTTGGGTTTAAAGGACAAAAAGTGTTGCTAAAATAGTCTGTTTTGTTGTAAGGTTAGTATAAACTTAACTAATTTTGTAAATCAATTTACAATTATGACTATTTTATCAAAAAAAACATTGTCCAAAATGTAGAAAGAATAACACTAAGAAGTTTGGAAAGAAAGATAATAAACAAAGATATTTCTGTAAAAATTGCAAACAAACATTCACTATTAACCATAAAAGAAAATCAATTGACAGACAGATCATTTGGTTTGAAAAATGGATTGCAGGAAAAAGAACGTTAAAAGAGCTATCAAAGGAAAGTGGAAAATCTGTTAGAACTTTGCAAAGACTTTTCAAAAACTATTTAAAAGATCCACCGAGATTTAAACCAAAAGTAAATAGTAATTGTCATCTTCTAATTGATGGAACATATTTAAAAATTAACTTCTGCGCATTACATTATTTTGATAATGATCTAAATCATTTACAATATTTTAGAATAGTAGAAAGAGGGAACTATTATAATTATCTAACTGATCTAGAATTTCTTAAACAACTTGGATTAACTGTTATCAGTATTACCTCAGACGGTCAAAAAGGGCTTGTTAAGGCAGTAAAGGCTGTTTATTCTAATGTTATTCATCAAAGATGTATAATCCATATTCAAAGATTGAGCTTAGCTTATTTAACAAGATTTCCAAAGACAGATGCTGGAATAGAATTAAGATACTTAGTTAAAGAACTACATAGAATAGAAACTTATTATGACAGAGATATTTGGATTAAATATTTCAATAACTGGTGCAAAAAGTATTATGATTTTCTAAAAGAGAAAAGTGAAAGTGATTCAGGAAAAAGATGATACGCACATAAATCTCTGAGGAAAACTAGATCACTAATCAAAAACGCCTTGCCAAATATGTTTCATTATCTTGATGATTACAGAATCCCAAAATCAACAAATGGGCTAGAAACAAAGTTCTCTTATTTAAAAAACAGTCTTAGGATACACAGAGGATTATCAAATGAGAATAGAAAGAATTTTATTGTTTGGTATAACTATTTTAAGTATAATTCATAGACAAATAGCAACACTTTTTAATCATTAAACCTAAAAAGGCTTATAGTGTATTTTGCAACGGCCGTTGCAAAATACACTATATCTTTTTCTTTTGTTGGTTCGGTGTTTTCTGTCCTGAATCATATATTTCTATAAAATTGAGAATAACAGAAGAATAGAAATAATTGGTTCAAGTCAGAGACATTGAATCAACAGACAGTGACATAAATATATTTATTATTTAACAAGGGGCTCCAGTCAGGAGGCTGGAGTCAACTTTGTAATGTTGCACCTAGGAGCAGAATGTAGGGCTTGACATTTGACATATTTTATTAAATATGATATACTATTTTAGCAATGTGAAAATTACAACTAAATTAATAATTAGAAATTATGGCAGAAAATAAAGAAAAAACAGATGAAAATAAGTTGGGGGCGATAGATATAAATCGTCATATTTTTGATATGATCAATGAGCTTTCGGAGAGATCAAGAAATATTATTAGCAAGAGGTTCAATCTTGATGAAAAAGGCGTTCAAACTCTTGATAAAATTGGGAAGGAATATGGAATAACCAGGGAAAGAGTGAGGCAGATTGAATCAGAATCTATTGCAAGACTTAAACAGATAGGCAAGAAACATAATATTAACTTAATTTTTAATAACATCAGAGAAACCGTTGAAGATCGTGGCGGGGTTATGAGCGAAGAAGAAATAGCTAAGCATTTGTTTAAAAGTAAAAGTCATGATAATGTTAATAAGCAGGTTTCTTTGCTAGTTTTGTCGTTAGATGATAAAATTAAAACAGCTAAAGAAACAAAGACATACAAAAAAATATATTTTTATGAGAAAGAAAATTTTGCGAAGTTTAAAGATGCAGTAGGAGTGTTGGGAAAATATTTGGCGGAAAACAAAAAGAACCTAAGCTTTGAAAGAATATCAAGTTTGTTAAAAGATAAAGGTTTTTCTTATCTTCCTAAAAAATCTATAAAGTCTTATCTGGAAGCTAATAAGATTATTTTGCAAAGTGTTATAGGTGAATGGGGACATCAAAAATGGCCTCATATTAATCCAAAAAATGTTAGAGATAAATCTTATCTAACCTTAAAAAAAAGTAAAAATCCTCTTCATTTTGTAGAAATTGCGGATAAAATGAATGAAATTTGGAAAAACAAAAAAAGAGCTAATAATCAGACTGTTCACAATGAGCTGATAAAAGATAAAAGATTTGTTCTTGTGGGCAGGGGAATTTACGCTCTTAAAGAATGGGGATATAAGCAGGGAACTGTCCTAGATGTTCTGTTGGAAATATTGAACAAAGACAATAAAAAAATGAGTCAAAGAGAGATAATCGAAAAAGTTTTGGAAAAAAGAAAGGTAAAGAAAAATACGATTGTTCTTAATCTGCAAAACAAAAAATATTTTGAAAAATTTTCAAACAAATTTTATAAATTAAAATAAATAAAAATTGTCATATTGTCACATTGTTATGTTGTCGCGTAGCAATTTAGCAATTTAGCAATTCATATCAATTTATGTTAACATTTTCTTTTGTAGTAGTAGAATCGCTTAAAGAAGCTCTTATTTTTTATCTTGATTGGTGGTGGCTTTTTACACCTCTGGCTTTGTGGCCTATTTTTGAACTTGCGTGGGTTAGCTATGTGCAGGAAAAGTATATAAAAAATATTGAATGGAAATTGCTGGAAATAAAAATTCCCAAAGAAATGGAAAAAAGGCCAAAAACAATGGAAGAGTTTTTCTCGGCTATATACAGTTCCCTTGATGTTGTAATAGACACTTTATACGATGTTTATTTGGCTGGCATGGTAGATATATGGTTTAGTTTAGAAATTGTAAGTATAGAAGGCGATATTCATTTTTATATTAGAACTCCAATTAAATCTTTAGGGATGATAGAAGCTCAGATATACGCGCAATATCCGGAAGCTGAGATAAAAGAGGTTGATGATTATGTGACTGATGTTCCTGATGATATACCGAGTAAGGATTATGAATTATGGGGAACTGATCTGAAATTAAACAAGGAAGATGCTTATCCATTAAGAACTTACAAGGAGTTTGAAGATCAAGCATCGGGAGAATTCGTTGATCCGATCTCCAATATCGTTGAAGGAGTCAGTAAATTGCAGAAAGGAGAACAAATATGGATTCAAATTCTCATTAGGGCTGTTAATGATGATTGGAAAAAAGAAGCTGATTCTCTAGTGCTCAAGCTTATTGGAAGAAAAGAAAAAAATAAAAAAGGAGGAGGATTCCTTTCGCTTTTAGCAAGTGAAATAGTTGATATCGGAAGATATACGATTTTTGGTTTTTTCTCCCCACAGAATATGATGGAAGAAGGGGATAAAAAAGAAGAGAAGGATCTTCCGAGTATGATGCTTCATCTTTCTCCTGGGGAAAAGGAAGTGGTTACTGCTATAGAGAATAGCACGAAAAGGTTTGGTTTTGAAACAGATGTTCGTTGGATGTATCTTTCAAAAAGGGATATTTTCAACAAAACAAAAGGGAACGCTATAGTATTTTCCTATTTCTCTCAATTTGGCTCTCAGGACCTAAATAGTTTTTCCCCCGACAAAAAAACCAAAACAAGCGCTTATTATTTTCTTTCAGAATATAGAAAAGCTTTAAGAAAGAGAAGAATTCTTAGAAGATATAAAAAAAGAGAATTTGACCAAAAAAGCTATGTTTTAAATACAGAAGAATTGGCAACATTATTTCATTTTCCTACCATTGAGGTTAAAGCTCCTTTGGCTCCTAGAGTCGAAGCCAAAAAAGGCAAGCCGCCTGCGGAATTACCAGTATAATAATTTTATTATGGAAACTGATATTACATATTTTGCAAAAACTAACTTCAGAGAAAAGGAGCATGTTTTTGGCGCAAAAAAAGACGATCGCAGAAGGCATGCCTATGTAATTGGAAAAACTGGAATGGGAAAAACAAATCTTTTAGAAACTATGATAATTGCTGATATTAGAGCGGGGAATGGAGTCGCAGTTGTTGATCCTCATGGAGATTTAGCTGAAAAAATATTGAACTTTGTTCCAGCTTCCCGGATCAATGATGTAATTTATTTCGATCCGGCAGACGCGGATTATCCAATTGCTTTTAACGTTATGGAGCACGTTGATCCAAAATACAGACATTTGGTTGCTTCAGGGCTTATTGGGGTTTTTAAGAAAATTTGGGCTGATTCTTGGGGGCCGCGATTGGAATATTTGCTTAGAAATGTGATTTTAGCTCTTTTAGAATATCCCGGAAGTACTCTTTTGGGAGTACCAAGAATGTTCATTGATAAAGATTATAGAAAAAAAGTTGTAAGCAAAGTAACTGATCCTGTCGTAAAAGCTTTCTGGCTTAATGAATTTACAAAATATTCAAGCCAGTTTACGGTTGACGCTATTTCTCCAATTCAGAACAAGGTCGGACAGTTTCTTTCCAGCTCTCTTGTTAGGAATATTATTTCTCAAACTCATTCCACGATTGACATGAGAGAGATAATGGATAATAAAAAAATACTTATTATAAATTTAGCTAAAGGAAAAATTGGCGAGGATTATAGCGCACTTTTAGGAGCAATGCTTATTACCAAGATTCAGCTGGCTGCTATGGGCAGATCTAATATCCCAGAGGAAGAACGGAAAGATTTTTATCTTTATGTTGATGAATTTCAAAATTTTGCTACGGAATCATTTGCGGGTATTCTTTCGGAAGCAAGAAAATATAGATTGAATTTGATCGTTGCTCATCAGTATATTGGACAGCTTGAAGAAGAGGTTCGTGATGCTATCTTTGGAAATGTCGGGACTATTATTACCTTCAGAGTAGGAGCTGCGGACGCGGAGTTTTTAGAAAAAGAATTTGAGCCTGTATTTATGATGAATGATCTGGTTAATCTTGCAAAATATGACATATATTTAAAACTGATGATAGATGGAGTTACGGGAGATGCTTTTAGCGCAACAACTTTGCCTCCGTCTGAAGTAGCGAAACAAAGCAGTGTAGATAAAATAATAAGAGTTTCAAGGGAGAGGTATGCAAATAAAAGAGAAGTTGTAGAGGAAAAGATCTCAAGGTGGTCTGGGATGAATGATGAAAACAAAAAAGCAGAAAATGGCAATAATAACGGCAATAGCAATAATAAAAAAGGTAATGAGCCTAGAGAGATAGAATCAAAAGATTATATAAGCAAAAACGAAGAGAAAGAAATGTGGGACGCGGTATGCGAGATGTGTGGGGAAAAAATAAGAGTTCCCTTTAAACCAGATCCGAAAAGATCAACTTACTGCAAGAATTGTCTTGTAGAGGTTAGAAAACAAGTAGTGGAATCAGCAAAAAATAATAAAGTTGATAATGCTAATTTTGAAAAAAAAGCAGAAGAAAGAGAAGTCTATCAGACAGAAAAAAAGAAAATTAAAACAATTGATTCCCAAAATGGTTTTGTCGGGCGAGATGTTAGCGAAAGAAAAGAAAAACCTTTTGCTGTCTCTGATAATTTTTCAGTACGCAAAATGGAAAGTGAAAGCGAGCCAAAGTTGACGCTTAATATTGAAAATAAAGGATCAAAGGACAAAAATCAAGAAAGTAAAACAGAAGAGAATAATGTAAATTTACAGAAAAAAGATGAATTGCGAAAGAAGATGCCTGATGCGATCATAGAAGATGATTCTAGCCAAAAAAATATCAGTATGAAAAAAATAAGCCAGCCTAATCATAAAGATCTGCCCAAGGATAATAATTTGGAAATCAAAGAGGGTGAAGTTGTGAAGTTTTAGCAAAGTTGACAAATAATTTTAAAATGATAGTATTAAATTAGTTTAATTTTTGCAATCTATGAAAATATTCAAAAACCAATTAGTTTGTTGCTGTTGTTGTAAGCTGTAGATCAGGTTGGTTTTTGAATGTTTAAATTTTGTTTATACTATTTGTAAAAAATCAACCTGCATAGGTTGATTTTTGTTTGTAAAATTTAATTAGGTTTTTCAGTATATATACAAGGCGCGAGCTGGAGCTCTCATACTGAACTAAATTTAGACTGAAGTAATTTTGATACTATACACAAAACTGTGTGCTGCAACTCTGTAATATTAACCTCAGGATTACCGGAGCCTGCCCTGAGCGATAGCCGAATGGGTCGGCATTTCTCTTACTTCATTCGTTTAGTTTCTTCGCAATGACATTTGCACTCTTGTCAGGACTCCGTAATAATAAAATTTCTTAGTGATTAATTTCAACTAATTTAAAAAAATGATTCATGAAAATGTTTTAAGTCTGATCGGCAATACGCCGATAGTAAGGATAAATAAATTAACCGGAGAAAATGATGCTGCGGTTTTGGCAAAGTTAGAGGAATATAACATAGGAGGATCTATAAAAAGCGTAATGGCTCTTTATATGATTGAAGCTGCTGAAAGATCAGGCGAATTGACAAAGGATAAAATTATAATAGAGTCAAGCTCCGGCAATACTGGAATTGCGATGGCAATAATTGCCGCGATCAAGGGATATGGAATTACAATCATTATTCCAGAATCAGTAAGTATTGAGCGTGGAAAATTAATCAAAGCGTATGGAGCAGAATTAATTTTATCTCCAGGCGCAAAAGGTACGGACGGCGCGACTGAAGTGAAAAAAAAGATATTTGCTGGAAATCCGAAAAAATACGCGGATCTTGATCAATTCAAAAATCCAGCAAACGTTTTAGCTCATTATAAAATTACAGGCAAAGAAATTCTAGAGCAGACCAAAGGCAAGGTTGATATTGTTGTTATGGGCATAGGAACTGCTGGCACGGGAGTTGGAGTTTCAAAATGCTTAAAAGAATATAATTCAAAGATCAAAGTTGTTGGAATTATGCCAGAGATAGGCGCGCGCATCCAAGGGCTTAGAAATTCAGAAGAACTCAAGCAAACAGATCTTTTCCAAAATAACGCCTTTGATGAGATTATTGAAATATCGAAAGAAGAAGTGCCGGAAACTTTTACTGTTTCAAAAATGCTAGCTCGAAAAGAGGGGATTTTAGCTGGAATGAGCTCTGGCGCTGCTATGTATATTGCTCTTCAAAAAGCAAAAGAACTAAAAAAAGGCAAAACGATAGTAGTGATTTTGCCTGATAATGGAGAAAGATATCTAAGCACTGATTTGTTTGAATAAATCATTCTGCATATCACATTTTTTATTATTGCACTGTTAAATAGAGTTTTTCTTTATAGCATTTTTTCCGATATCTTTTTTCCGATATTGGTTTTTAAAAGAAATGCGAAAAGCTCAATAGCATTTTTTCCGACAGTTTTATTAAGAGAAAGGAGATGAACGAAATTTTCTCCGCATTTTTTTATTTTCAAGATATTTTCAATTTCTTTGCATTTATAATTTGAATCAACTATTTTTCTGGCAATATCTTTTCCAGAGAGAATGGCGAATTTTATTCCTTCTCCCGTAAAACCAGAAGCAAAGCCAGCCGCATCTCCGGCGAGAAATATATTTCCAAATTCAAAACCCTGATAGTCATAGTTTATTGAGAATGCTTCAAATTTTGCATTTTCAATATTGAATTTTTTTTTGCACCAGCTGTCAAAATTTTCACGAAGCTTTTTAATCGTAAGATTTTTATTATGCAAACTTGAGTCATAGCCGGTTCCAACTGAAATTATATGTTTTTGTGGAAATATCCAAGCGTATGAAAATCCAAATTTTTTAAAATCAACATAGAACTCAATATCAGGATATTCTCCCGGAATCATATATTGGAAGGCTGTTAATACTTTTTTAGTTTTAATGCCTATTTCTTTCCTTGTTACTGAAGTGCTTCCGTCTGCTCCTACAAGATAATCAAAATTAAATGTTTCGTTTGAAGAAATTGTAACTGAATCACTATCTATTTTTTTAACTCGCTTATTAAATAATATTTTTATTCCCATTTTAAGAGCCTCGTCTGCCATAATCTCATGCAATGTTTTTCTGTTTATTGTTGCAATAATAGGTTTGTTTTCTTGGATTGTAATTGATTGTTTTGGGGTAAACAGTTTTATCCTGCTAAATTTTTTATCTATAGTTTTTTCTAGCACACCGATTTTAGAAACATTGGGATCAATTCCACCAGCGCATATTTTATAGCTTATTTTGGGGTTTTTTTCGAGAATAATAACGTTATAGCGGCTTATCTTTTTTAATTCTATGGCGGCTGCAAGACCTGCTGGACCCGCGCCGATGATTATCACATTTTTAGTTTGCATTTCTTTTGTTTTTGTTATATTATTAATAATATAAGTATAACATTAATAAGAAACAAAGTGTAATTTTGGTCATAAAAGAAAATGCCAAAATTCAATTAAAAAGAAAGGAGTATATATTTTATGGACATTGAACTAACTGATCAAAACTTTAAGGAGGAAGTAAAAAATTCCAAAATGTTTGTTTTAGTTGATTTTTGGGCTCCATGGTGTGGTCCGTGCCAAATGATGAGTCCCATTATTGAGGAACTTTCCAAAGAATTTGACGGAAAAATAAAGATAAGAAAACTTAATGTGGATGAAAATCCAAATGTTGCAAGCGAGTATGAA
The DNA here is from genome assembly GCA_023137595.1 of Minisyncoccota bacterium. Taxonomy (GTDB): domain Bacteria; phylum Patescibacteriota; class Minisyncoccia; order JAHIHE01; family JAGLIN01; genus JAGLOZ01. The sequence goes on from JAGLOZ010000079.1 coordinate 16,379, forward strand.
ATTTTAAGCATTCCAACATTGAAAGTATTTAAAGATGGAGAAGTCGTTGAAGAAATGACAGGACTTCAGCCAAAAGAGGTTTTAATAGAGAAAATAAATAATTTGATAAAAAATAACTAAAAAATTATGGTAAAAAAAATTGAAGTTGATCAAGAGCTCTGTATCGGATGCGGAGCTTGTGTTAATTTGTGTCCAGATATATTTGAATTGCAAGATGATGGAAAGGCTAACGTTATAAATGAAGGCGAGAGCAAAAAATGCGACTGCGAAATAGCAATAAATAGTTGTCCTGTCGGGGCGATAAAAGTAAAAGAAGAATAATATAAAAATATGGTATTTTAGGTTACGAGCATTCTAATACAAGTAATTATTATTTTTTATAATTTCCAACTTTTCAAACAGTTTGCAGCTAGACTTCACGGACTTGAAGGGATTATGAAGCCAGTGACAGCTTTGTTTAAATGATTTAAATGAGCTTATGTATGACCTTATAATTTTAGGAGCTGGTCCTGCTGGATTATCAGCATCAATTTATGCATCAAGATACAAAATTAACCATGCGGTAATTGGCAATGTTTTTGACGGCTCTCTTTCAAAGGCGCATAAAATTGAAAATTGGCCGGGAGAAAAGTCAATAAAAGGCTCTGGTTTGGTTGTGAAAATTTTTGAACACGCCAAGAGCTTAGGAACGGAAATTATGCAAGAGGAAGTCGTGGAAATTAGTAGGAACGATAATATATTTATAATAAAAACCAATTTAAATAAAATTTATAGATCAAAAGCAGTTCTAATCGCTCTTGGAACGAAACACAGGAAACTAAATATTTCAGGCGAGGAGGAGTATTTGGGACGTGGCGTAAGTTATTGTGCTGTTTGTGATGGCGCATTTTTTAAAGAAAAAATAGTTGCAGTTGTCGGAGGCAGTAATTCGGCGGCGATGGCGGCAGAAATGCTTTCTGAACATGCGGGTAAAGTTTATTTGATTTACAGAAAAAAACCCTTGAGGTGTGAGCCTATTATGATAGAAAGGCTTGAGGAAAATCCAAAGGTAAAAATAATTTACAATACGAACGTAATGAAAGTATTGGGGGATAAAAAAGTTAAGGCGATTGAAATTGACACTGAATATAAAAGGAGCAATGAAATAAGATTGAGTGGTTTGTTTATTGAAGTGGGTTCGGTTCCTTCTGTGAATCTGATAAAAAAACTTGGAATTGAAATTGACAAGAGTGGCAGCATTGCCATAGAGACGAATGGCGCTACTAACATAGAAGGCATTTATGCGGCAGGAGACATTACAAACGGTTCAAACGGACTTCGCCAAATCGTTACCGCTGCTTCGGAAGGAGCGATCGCCGCGACAAGCATTTATGGATATTTGAAAAAGTAATTTTTAATTTTATGATTTTTAAATAATTTTTGTAGTTAAAATTTTTAAAAATTAAAAATTAGGATTTATTTTCAGTCCTAGACTGATGAACCTAGGACTCAAAATTATAAAATTAAAAATTATTTCTATGTCAAAAAATCCATTTACAAACGCAACAAAACAGCTGGAGAATGCGGCGGAATTATTGAATTTAAATAAAGATGTTTTAGAGATTCTAAAAAATCCGAAAAGAGTCTTGGAAGTCTCTATCCCCGTAGAAATGGACTCAGGAGAGGTGAAAGTATTTAAGGGCTATCGTTCGCAGTATAATGACGCGCTAGGACCTTTTAAAGGCGGAATAAGATTTCATCCAAAAGTCAATTTATCAGAAGTAAAAGCACTTTCCGCTTGGATGACATGGAAATGTGCTGTAGCTGGATTGCCTTTAGGCGGTGGAAAAGGCGGAGTGATAGTTGATACGAAGAAATTGTCAGGTCAAGAAATAGAAAAATTATCAAGAGGATATATTCAAGCGCTGAAAGATTTTATCGGACCGGAAAAAGATATTCCCGCACCGGATGTCTATACAAATCCACAAATTATGGCTTGGATGATGGACGAGTTTAGCAAAATAAAAGGGTATAATGTTCCTGGGGTTGTGACTGGGAAACCGCTTGAAGTTGGCGGAACTAAAGGAAGGAAATTTTCAACTTCGCAAGGCGGTATTTATGTTTTTCAAAAGGCGATTCAAAAGTTGAAAATGAATCCCAAAACAACAACGATAGCAATTCAAGGATTTGGAAATGTTGGATATTTTATGGCAGAAATACTTTATGCTCTTGGATACAACGTTGTGGCAGTTTCAGATTCAACGGGCGGAATTGTTTTGAAAAATGGAAAAAATAATTCTAAAAATACAAGAATAAGATCCGGATGTTTGAGCATTAAAGAATTGTTAAAATATAAAAAAAATACTGGTTCCGTAGTCGGGTTTCCTGAAACAAGAAGTATTACCAATGAACAACTATTAAGCCTTGATGTTGACGTACTTATTCCTGCTGCAATGGAAAATGCTATAACTAAAGAAAATGCATCAAAAGTTAAGGCAAAATTAATTATAGAGCTTGCTAATGGTCCAGTTACACCGGAAGCAGATAAGAAATTAGACAAAAAAGGTATTGTTGTCGTGCCGGATATATTAGCAAATGCGGGAGGTGTGATCGTTAGTTATTTTGAATGGGTGCAAAATTTACAGAATTATTATTGGGAAGAAGAAGAAAATATTAGTAAGCTAAAGAAAATAATTAAAAAATCTTTTGATGAGATTTGGAGAAAAAAAGAAAGTTTAGATATTAATATGCGGCTTGCGGCTTATGCGGTTGCAGTTGAGAGAGTAGCGAGAGCGGAAAAGATAAAGAGGGGATTATAATATATAAAAAAACAAGACTGATTTAAATTATTTAGTCTTGTCGGATTATAGGTAATATTTTTCCTATTGCTCCTCCTGTATATCTTTTTTATTTAGACACTAAACCTATGAATACTATAATGATTAATACTGTTAAAGTTTCAATGTTTGCAGTGCCTATTTTTCCCAATAAAATTTTTATATTTTTTAAGATAGCAATACCTCCTTGTTTAGTTTACTTTTTATTTAAAAAATGTCAAATTATAATCAATCAAAAATCATCATCGCTAACTGGAAAATGAATCCGGTTAGTTTTGTTGAGGCTGATAGTCTTATAAAGATCGTAAAAAAAGGAATTAAAAAATCTGATAATATTGATATTATAATTTGTCCGCCAGCTATTTATTTGTCTAGAATCAAACCCAATTCAAGCTTTGACTTAGGAATTCAAAATATTTTTTGGGAAGATAAAGGAGCTTATACTGGCGAGATTTCCGCAACTATGGCCAAAGATTTGAAAATAAAGCATGTTGTAATAGGTCATTCAGAAAGAAGATTATGTTTAAGGGAAACTGACGAGATGGTTAATTTGAAGATCCAGTCAGCTACAAAAAACAATTTAAATCCGATTTTATGTATCGGTGAAACTTTAAAAGAAAAACAACAAGACAAGACGAGCGAAATTATTACAAAACAACTAGAAAAAGCTTTGAAAAATATTGCAAAATCAAAAATTCAATCCCGAGGACTCGGGACAAAATTCAAAATTGCCTATGAACCTATCTGGGCGATTGGAACAGGAATTACGCCAACCACTGATGAAATAATGAGTATGGAGCTTTTTATAAAAAAGATCATTTCAAATCTATATGACAGACCAACCGCCGAGAAGATCTCTATTTTGTATGGCGGTAGCGTGAATAGCCAAAACGCCTTGGATTTTGTTGACAAAACTGGAATGGATGGATTATTGATAGGAGGCGCTTCGTTGAATGGAAGCGAGTTTGTAAGGATTGTGAGGTTGTTTGAGTAATAATTTTCAATGATATTAAAATATATAAGTTGTTGTCGTTGCAAAAAGGATATACCCAAAGATTTCAAATTTTGTTCTTATTGTGGAGAAGAAATTATAATGGTTGATGCATGGCTAGATTGTATAATTAAAATGGTGATAAACACAGTTAATAATTCTAGTGCAGAGTCAGAGATGTTAAAAGAGATGGGGTTTAATGATAAAATTTCAGAGAGAATGAAGTTAGAAATGTTAATATGGAGGATGTTTATTACGAATCTTGTTATTCAAGAAAAATCTAAAGAATTAAATGATCCATTTCATAATACAATATTACTAAAAATATATAAACAAAAAAAAGAAATTGATAATATATTAGCTTTGGTTCATGACAGATATAAAGAATATTATAACCATATCAATTCAGGTAATGACATTAAAATTCTTTATCTGAGTATGACATATCTAGATTATTTTATTAATGGAAAAATTACCAGTTTCAGTAAATATTCAGATAAAGAAAAGTTGTTTTCTGTTTCATATGCTATTGTGGAAGATTTTGCCAAGTTTATGAATTTTACAAGGATGAATATTTTCAATAATAAATTTGTTCAAGCAGAGACAATTAATTGGCGATGAATTAATAAGATTTTAAAATATATTCAAAATAATATTTTCAGTACGACAATTTAACAATTTAACAATAAAACTCTATGTCCCTAACAAAGGAAATAATCAAAGAAGCGCAAGAGGGTAAATATGCTTTTGGAACATTTGACACTTCTAATTTGGAAGTAGCGCAAGGAATTGCGCGTGCAGCTGAAAGTAAAAAAATGCCGGCAATGATCGGTATTACGGAATCAGCAGTAGAATACGCTGGATTTTTGCCGTTGGTAAATTTAGTAAAAGGAATTATAACAGAATCAAGGGCGGACTTAGTCTTGCATCTTGATCACGGGAAAGATCCTAAATTTGTAAAAAAATGTATTGATGAAGGATTTGAATCAGTGATGATCGACGCGTCTTGTCATGAATTTGAAAAAAACATAGAAATTACAAAAAAGATCGTTGCTTATGCCCATAAAAAAGGCGCTATCGTTCAAGCTGAACTTGGCAAGATTCCCAGAATGAAATCAAGCACGGAAGAAGGAACAACACTTAAAAAAATGGAGAAAACCGATCCAAGTGAAATTGAAGAATTTGTTGAAAAAACCGGAGTTGATACTTTGGCGGTAATCGTCGGAAATATTCATGGTATGTATAAACCGGAAGGAAATCCACGCTTAGATCTAGACTTGCTTAAGAAACTAAGAGAAAAAGTTGAAACGCCTTTTGTTCTTCATGGAGGATCAGGAACTCCGTCTGAAGATATCAAAAAAGCCATTTCGGAATATGGCATAGTTAATGTAAATATTGATACGGGAATCAGAGTTGCTTTTATGGGCGCAATAAGCGATTTTTGTATTAGCGGACAGATGGTAACTGATCCGAGGAAGATATTATCCATTGCCCGCAATGCTGTTCAAGAAAAGGTAGAAGAGAAGATAGAGTTGTTTAGTTGCGGGAGATAGAGATAGAAAACATATAAAAAAGATGCCATAACAAGCATTCTTTTTTTGTTTAATATCCTGATAAATCCAAATATCAAAATCCAAACTTTACCAAATCAAAACCAAAGTCGAAAAACCAAATAACAAGGATTAGTAAAAAATTTGAAATAATTCGACATTTTAATTTCAGATTTGGTTTGAAACAATTTGAGCTTTGGAGTAATTTGGACTTGCTACAAAAATAAAGTTAAACTTGTAAGACAATAATTAATTGGAGATATTGCGACGCTTATATATTCGTATAATCATTCTCCCTCAATCTCAACAAGTTTGAGCTCGTTATTATCTCTCTGGTTGACAATAACCTCACAATCTCCAGCGGCTGTGTCTTTTGAGATCAAATTAACATTATATTTCAAATTCTCAGGAGTTATAAGCTCGTCGTGTTCAATAATTTTTCCAAGTTCAATTTTTATTGAGCTTATTTTATTAAGTTTATTTTTTTGAGCATATTCTAACGCAGTTTTTAGTATTTGATTTGCGGCGTGAATGTCATGCATATTTATTATTTTAACATATTAACATTTAAACATTTTAACAAACAATAAACATTACTAATGAGAAAAATTAACAAGTGACAATATGTTAAAATGTTAGTATGCTAGAATGTTAATATGATTAATGTACCGAGCATGAAATGCATGGATCATAAGCGTGAACGAGTTTCAGAATTTCATGTTCTCTTTTTTCTTTTTTATATTTTTTCACTTTTGGCAGATATTCTTTCAGGTCATCATTAAGATTGACAAGGAGTTGCGCTGTCGGGGTTATTACATCGGATTCCATGACAACACCTTTGTTGTCGATTTTGTAATAATGATATAAAATTCCCCTTGGCGCTTCCAAAATCGCGGCGCCTTCTCCGGATCGGACTTTGAAATCAGTGTTTAAATTTTTCCAACGCATATTTTCAAGTTCTTTTATAATTTTTTGTGTTTCTTCAACCAAATGCATTACTTCAATTGACTGAGCTAAAATATTATAAAAAGGATTATAATTTGGAATTTTAAGCGCGCTATTCTGTAAAGCTTTTTTTGCTTTTGGATGTAGCTTGCTTGAATTCAAATGAAGTCTTGCCAGCGCATCAGTGGCATAGCTTTTTCCGTTATGGCTGGTAAGTTTTACGACCAGATCTTCTTCTTGGTATTCTTCTATCTCATTTTTAAATTCTTCTTCTTTGACTGACCATCCGTCGGATGACTTTATTTCTCCGTTATATCCAATATATTTATCTATTGGAGAATACGCAATGTATTCTGTTTTTCTTTCAAAAGTAGGCATTTTTAGGGATGATATGAGATCAATTAAAACCTTGCTATAAATTAACGCATTTTTATTATCTTTTTTTATTTCTTCAAGAGCTTCTTTTGTCGGTTTTTTGTACCATCCGCCGACTTTTGGAGTTATAGGATGGACTGTTCGTCCGCCTATGATCTTTATTACATTATTTCCAAAATCTCTCAATCTTAAAACTTTCTTAACTAT
>JAGLOZ010000008.1 GCA_023137595.1 Minisyncoccota bacterium
AATATTATTAGAAAAGCATAAAATAATTAGTTGAAAAAACTTTTTTTCAACACATTCCAAGGATAAGACTAGGTCTATCCTTGTTTTTTTTAAGTATCTATTTTTTTTGTTTTTAAGCTTCATCTTGTCTCACTTGTATAGAAAACAATGAGAATTGGTTCATAATCTATAACTCCCATCTTATTTGAAACTCAATTTCCTCTTCTTTCTTTCCTCTTTCATGTTCAATGTTAATGAGCGCATTTTTAGAAACGCTAATTTTTTCATTAGCAATTTGAATAGAAAACTTTCTGTTGGTTTCAAGCGCGTCGGCAAAACGGCGAAGTTTTTTGATGAACTCCGATTTCGTATATGTTTTTTCAATATCTCTGGTTATACTTTTTTTCATACTAGATTTTAATTAATAATTAAATGCCTCTCTGGTTGGTTCAGGTCAGAGACCTGAACCGGCGCGGGACCACGAGCCAACCGACCGAAAAGACAACTTGAGAACTTGCCGTTACTTCAAAAAAGAATCTCCGTTTTGAAAATTAATCTTGAAAACGATCATTTTAAATTCTTTGTCAGTATCATTTCTAAATCCGTGATCTTCATTTTTATTAACATAGATCATATCGCCGGGATTCACTTCAAATTCTTCATTATTGACGATCATTATTGCAGAATTACTGATTATATAAAAAATTTCATCAGTAAAATTGTGGCTATGACGAGGAATTTCCCCTTTTGAAGCAATAATAATATCTTCAATAAGATTAATTTTTTCTTCTAAGCCCTCTATCAAGATTCTTTTTTGATAGCTTTCTCCTTTAACCCAATTATCGTGATCTATTTTTTGCATAATAATTAATAAATTTAAGATTTATGTGGTTAAGAGGTTTAACCTCTTTTTTGTTGGTCCAGTTTCTCTGACCTGAACATTGTATTTCTTGAAGGCGTACTTTAGTCAATTTTCGCGGGAACGAGTTTGTCCCGAGTACTCGGGATTCCTTTTGTTTTTATGTTTCATTTGTTTTGTCCACATGGGAGACATCAGAAACCGGTTACAAACCAGTTCCCGCGAGAAGCGAAGTTATTTATATAATAGTTATATTTTTTATTTTTTTACATACAATTCTTTTTCAAGAAGGATTCTATTGTCTTTGATATTTGGATGTTGTGTGACTTCAGTAAAGAAGAAGCCGTACTTTACCAAATAAAATAACATTTCTCTACGATTATTTCGAGTTTTTATTCTGATTTTTTTGTAACCCTTTTCTTTTGCCCACTTGTCTTCATAATCCATTAGCGTTTTCAACACGCCTTTGCTTCTGAAGCTTGGGTTTACACCAGCCATCCAGCAATAGAAAGAACCGTCGCTAAATTTGTCATAACCGACAATATATCCTGCCGGTTTATCGTCAATATAAGCTACAATAATTAATTTTTCTCTGTCTTTATATCTCTCCTCAAAATGATCTTTTTGATAAGGTGAATCAAATTCAATAATAGTTGTATTAACCTTTACAACTTCTTCAATTGATACTTCTTTAATTTTGATTTTAATAGCCATAAAATTCTCTTTTATAAAAGCAGGTTTTGTTTTTAAGTTTCATCTTGTCTTACTTGCATGGAAAATAGCAAGAATTGGTTCATAATCTATAACTCCCACCTTATTTGAAACTCAATTTCTTCTTCTTTCTTTCCTCTCTCATGTTCAATGTTGATAAGCGCATTTTTGGGAACGCTAATTTTTTCATTAGCGATTTGAATAGAAAACTTTCTGTTGGTTTCAAGCGCGTCAGCAAAACGGCGAAGTTTTTTGATAAACTCCGATTTCGTATATGCTTTTTCTATGTCTCTGGTTATACTTTTTTTCATAAGATTTTTGAATTATCAAGTTTTGTAAGAACGCTTTCAAGATGAGTAACATCTTCTATTATATATTCTACCTTCAATTTTTCTGCTTCAATTCTGCTTAAATTTCCTGAAAGCACCACAATAGGCAGAAGACCGGCCTCTCTTGCCATAGTCACATCTCCTCTGGCATCTCCCACGAGAACTGCTTCGCTTGGTTTGATGTTCTGCGTTTTAAGAATTTGTTCAACCATATAGGGGTCTGGTTTTTGTTTTTCAACATCTTCAATGTCGTATGATGAGATGATTTGCTTGAAAACATTTGGAAAATCAAATTTTGGAATAACTTTATCTTTCAAAATTTCAGAATTCAATCCCGTTGCAACGCATAGAATATATTTTTTTGATAATCTTTCAACAAGTTTTTTGGTGCCAGGAATTATACTTAGGCTATCAACATAAATATTTCCAAATAATTTGGATCTATAGATCTCGCATGCTCTATCCAGTAATTCCGGGTTTTTTCTCAGAAGCTCTCTTAATTCTTCTCTATGAATGTTGCCCCATTTTGCGAGGATTCTTTTCTTTTCTTCTTCTGGTTTCAAATGGACGCCTAATTCAACAAGTGTTTCATGATAGCATCTGAAATATCCTTCTTTTGAACCCAAAGTAAAAACATCGTCCCAGTCAAAAACAATAAGTTTGATCATATCATCATATTAAATATTAAAGTTGTAAAAATGTTGTGAGATCTCCAAAGTTCTGAAATTTCATTTTGCGTTTTTATACAAAATGAATTTATGTTAAGAGCAATAGTTTTCCATTTTTTATTAAATGACGGCAGAAACCGAAAAGAGGGGAATGGGGCGTTTTTTTGAGCTTTTCAATTATTAAAAAATTTTTTCTAAATTAGATTTAAAAGATTACTTGATTTCTATTGAAATAACGCATGGGCAGGTCAAGGCTCTCGCTTTGATCTGTTACAACAAGCCATTCCGGCGCGAGCGAGGGCTCGCACCTACCCGAATCAAGACTATTTCAGCAGAAACTATTTAAAATAATATTCAATCTTTTTATTTTTCAAAAATCTTTACTTTTTTATATTTAATGATCTGGCATTTATTGCCACTATCACTGTACTGAGAGACATTAAGGCCGCGCCAATCGCGGGGGATATTAGAATTCCATAGCCAAGCAAAACTCCCGCCGCCAAAGGTATCGCAACGGCGTTATATCCCGTGGCCCAGAATAAATTCTGGACCATTTTGTTATAAGTTGCCTTGCCAAAGAAGATCAAGAAAACGACATCACGAGGATTGCTATTTACTAATATTATATCCGCTGTTTCGGCGGCAACATCCGTGCCAGAACCAACGGCAATGCCGATATCAGCCAATGCCAGCGCGGGGGCATCGTTTATTCCATCTCCGGTCATAGCTACAAATTCTCCTTTATTCTGGAGCTCTTTTATTTTCTCCTGTTTTTCATGCGGAAGCACTTCAGCAAAATAACCGTCAAGATCCAGCTTTTTTGAAACATTTTCTGCTATTGATTTGTTATCACCCGTAAGCATAAGGCATTTTATTCCCTGTTTTTTTAACTCGGTTACTGCCGCAAAAGATTCTTTTCTTATCTGATCTTCAAGAGTTATAGCTCCTATTGGCTTATTGTTGATGAGCACAAACATCAAGGTCGCAATATCATCAATATCTGTGTTCTTTGGGATCACTATAGATCTTTTTTCAAGCGCCTTCTTACTTAGCAATAGAACGGTGTCGTTGCCTATCATTCCTGCTACTCCTTCTCCTTTTAGCACTTTGAATTCAATAACATCTAACAATTTCAATTCGGATTCTTTGGCTTTTTGAATAATTCCTTTGGCAATGGGATGTTCCGAATTTTTTTCAAGAGTTGCGGCCAATTGTAATACTTGTTTCTCATTATATTTTTTATCAAACAAAATCACTGAACTGACTCCGAATTTTCCTTCTGTCAAAGTTCCTGTTTTATCAAACACAACTGTTGTTATTTTTCTTGCATTTTCAAATGCGGTTCTATCTCTGATAAGAAGCCCGTTTTTTGCGGAAATTGATGTTGAAACAGCATT
>JAGLOZ010000080.1 GCA_023137595.1 Minisyncoccota bacterium
ATGTTGGAAAAATTATCAATGAATTACTCAGTATCTACAGGAATGATAAACGAACGGAGTGTAGTTTGTTATTCGTTGAAATTTCATAACACACTTCGTTACCACTCGTGTGTCACTCCATCAATATAAAATGCGTTTTGTGTTGATATATCTAATTTAAAACAAAAATATCTTTGGCAATTAAAACTATTTAGTCAGGATTATTTTATGGGTAGATAATAGCAAAGAGTAGTAATAATTGCTACTATCCATGTAAGCAAAGTAACCACTATAAAATATATGCAAGTATCTTTCTTCTTTAGTGTATTTAACTGTAATGTGCAAGTATAGGCATATTTTTGAATTTTGTCAAAATCAAAATCCTATCTAAAAATAGTAGTTTGGTTTATTGTTTGTTCTTGCTTAAACTTTCCCAAATAATATTATGCATGATTTTAAGCGTTTCTGCGATGGTTCTGTTTTGTATAACTATGCAGTTATAACCTCCTTGCACAGAAGTAAGAGTCACTTTATCTTCGCTTACATCAACCATTGCCGGTAGTTTTACTCCTTTTGGAAGGAATCTAAATTCTCTTATGTCTTCGTCAGCTGAAGGGAAAAACTTTGAAGTTAGAGGAAGATAGTCAGTAATAACATAAAGTTTACTTTTTGCCATTCTTTTGACTTTGTTAAATTCAGCAATAGTTTTTTTTATCTTTTCGTAATCTTCGATTGGGAAAAAATGACTTGAATAGAAACTGTAGGTCGGATTTTTTGTTTTACCGAGTTCAATTAATATATCCATTGTAGATTCATACCCTTCATACAGCTTAACATCCGTAGATAATTCAGGCTTTTTTGCTATCGCCTCTAAACTTGAAACTATTTTCTTCATATCTTGCTCTTGCTTCTTGATCCTGGATTTTTCTTTTTTCACGAGTTTCAGAAACTTTTCAGGTGAAGACATCTCAAAAACCTTTTTTCTATCTTTGAAACTTTGATTAACTAAACCCTGCTTTTTTAAACTATCAATAATAAAATAGACCGTGGCTCGTTTTATCTGTGAGCTTTCAGCTAATTGTTGAGCTGTAGCCTTGCCCGATTTTAAGCCAGCTAAATATAGATCTATTTCTTTGTCGCTCAAACCTATTCCTTTTAATTCTTTTCTCATGGATGTTATGAAATTAAATATTACTATATAGGATTTTCTCACTTTTGTTATTTCGTCATCCCAGAATTTTTTCTGAAGTGATAACGCAAGAAAAAATGTCTGGGATCCAGTTTATTTCATCTTGTTAAGATTATTATCCGAACTATTCCTATATAGTTTAACTCTCTTATTGTCTATAAGAAAAAGTAAAAGAAGAATATTGTTTATTGAGATTTACTGGATTCCAGACAAATTTTGGAATTTATGCTGATGAAAATCAGTGCTATCACTCCAAAGTTTTCTGGAATGACAGAAAAGTGAGGAAATTTAAACTAATTTAATCTTAGCACAACGATAAAGAGTGTCAATAGTTACTAACAACAAAGTACTTACAATAAATGCTTTATTATAAGTATCAATAGTTATCGGCTAAAAATATATCCTTAGCAATTTAGTAAATATTGACTATATCTTTCTTTGAATCATACTTAGAGTATAAAGGTCTTATGATCTTGAGAAGCTCTTTGAACAAATTAATGAATGAAAGACAAACAAATTAGATTCTGTTTAAAGAGAAAAATATAGGAGGAAAAAATGACATCAGAACAATTAGCGCCGGAATTGAAAATGTTTTTCTCGGTAATGATCGGAATATGTTTTTTATTAATGGGCATGGATAAACCACTAGTAGGAGAGATGAGCATTTTGGATAAAATAATACAAAAAATCTATATTTTTGTTGCAGTTATTTGTTTTATTTATACGCTATTTCTTTTAATCGTGACCTACTAACCTGAATATAGTTTAAAGAATTTTTCGCTTTGCTATGCTCCGTTTACAATGACAAAGAAGATCATTTCGTAATTTGGAGTAATTAAAGTTGCACTTCAGAAAATTAAAACATTTTCTGAAGTTTTTTATTTTTTCGGCAAGTTTTTTCCTTTAATCTCGCACCACAAAGAATCAAACATAAATTTTATTAAAGTGTAAATTGTTCCATTTTTAATTAAAATAGATGAGTAGGGTTTTTCCAGTGAGATGAGAGCAACTTTGTTGTCATAAAGGATCATTCCTGAGTCAAAATTTTCAACTGCTGGCAGAAACCTGATCTCTCGAAAATCAGTATCTTCTTCACGGTATAATTTTTTGCTATGAGCGTGATAGTCAGTGATAATATATGCTTTTGTGCCTCCAATTTGGCGGCGTTTTTTTGTGACATCGGAAAGAATGCGCGATAAACCCAGATGACCATATGTTTTTCCGGGAAATATAACGAAAAGATCTTTTCGACTTTTCAGTATATTTTCTATGATATTCCAGGTACCTTCTGTTCCCTGAAGATGTCGGATCTCTTCTTTTGGTTCCGTGG
>JAGLOZ010000081.1 GCA_023137595.1 Minisyncoccota bacterium
AACTTTCATTTCGTCAGGAGAAACAGTGATTGAAGCAAATTTAGTTAGACTTTTAAAAAATGCCTTGTTTTCACAGAATTTCCTATCTGTTGTCGTGGTTATGTTATATTCGTCACATAATTGACTCTCGGTTTTGAACCAATTAAAAATTGTGTCGTTATCAATAGATATCAAAACATTACTATCAACGACGATACTTTTCTTGTCTGCTGATAGAGATGGTGTCCCTAATACAGAATTATTAGGTAGTTGTGTATTTTGCAGAATATTAGACGTTGGAGTAGTTGTTGGTACAGTTTCCTGTTTTTGGAAAAAAACAAAACATCCAGTAACGCCAGCGATTATGACTAGAGCCAGAATAATGACTAAAATATTTGAGAATCCTTTTTGCTTCATAGTTTTGTGATTAATAAATTGATAATACCTTATTTTCCCCTCAATAATAAATAAAAAACAAATTTATTCCTTTTTTAAAAGCCTATCAAAATATCCTTAATCATAAGAAAAATATTTTTTGAATTGCGTATAACGTTTCTGTATATCTGAAGTTGCGATAGCAATTTGGATGAAGCAAAGCGTAATCTGATATACAATGTTAGGCGAAGTATTTTTTAAATATAATTAAATATCTCTGATAATTTTTTGATTGATCTTTTTATTTTTCTACTTTGAATAAAATTTTTCATATATTCTGACTTGATCAACAGGGCATCTACACCAACGTCTTTTGCTGATCTATAATCCCACTCATAATGATCACCAACCATTAAAGCTCTGCTTTTTTGTATTCTACGTTCTTTCAGAATTTTCACAATAAACTCTCCTTTAGATTCATGATATTCTCTGGTAGCATGAATTTCATCAAAAAATTCGTTTAATTTGAAATGCTTTACTTTATGATTGATTATAAAATCAGCTTCTTTTGGTGGATGTGGATGAGTAGAAAGCAACACAATGACGACTCCCATTTTCTTTAATTTTTTCAAAGTAGAAAACACAGTTGGTATCATAACTAAATGTTTATAATGATCGTTTGCGTTTTTACTTTTCAAATATATCCAATGTGGTTTTTCTTTGTACTTCGTAGACTTTGGATACCATAGCGTCCCATCGCCATCAAAAAAAATTATTTCTTTTTTCATTCTAATTATATTTAAAAAATATTTCACCTAACGTTTCTGTGTAACTGAAGTTTTGGATTTTAGCTTTGGTGTAATTGACCGGAGGCCTATCAAAGATTAAATTCAAAATTTGGGCGGAACCAATAAAATAAAAATTCTAAAAAGAAAACCTCATCTCTATTTAATCCATTTTAAAGTTTCCTCAAATAATTTTTGCTCTACACCTTCTTCAATAAAACCATGGGACGCGCCATCTATAATTATGTAATCGCTCTCTACTTCAATACTTTTTAAATAAGGTTTCCACAATTCATGTTTATCAGAATTTCCTGCAAATATAATTTTACATGGAATAGACAATTTTTCAACTAAATAATTTAAATCGGCAAACATCCATTCATCGACCATTGTTTTACTAACAAGGAAATCCATGCCCCAATGAAATATA
>JAGLOZ010000082.1 GCA_023137595.1 Minisyncoccota bacterium
TCTCATATAAAGGCTTTGAAGAAGACAAGCTTAAATGGCGTCTAGATTATGCTTTTATGACAAAAGACATTAAAATTATCAATTCTCAAATCATTAAAACCAAATATAGCGATCATCTGCCAATTCTGATAGAAATTGAAGTTTGATGAATAAAGAACACTGGTCTCCAGAAAAGGAAAAAGGTGCTAGGTGTTTTATTTATAGTTTAAAAGAATAGACGAAATTCAGCAGCGAAAAATTTTATTAATTAAAGATCGTTTCTAATTCACTCCAGTTATGCGATGGAGCAAGCGCGCCTGTCCGCCAGAGGAGAGAATAGGAGAATAGTTTAAGTGCATAAAATAGTTTGGAGGAAGTAAAAGTTAATTAATAAATTTTTTTAAAAATATGAAAAATAACACAATAGTCATATTAATCGTTTTTGCTCTTTTTATATTAGGTTCTATATTTATTTTATTTCCAAAATTGAGAAATACTAATAACATAAATAACACTGATGCCAATAATCATAACATTGATCTTGACGTTCCTGGTAATGAGCAATATCTTGTTTACGAGATAGACGATTCTGGAAAAATTGAAGTTTTTGCTGAAAATTTTAAATTTCAACCTGATGAGATCAAAGGTAGCGCCGGAGAGAAAATTAAGATCGATTTTTATAATAAGGATTCTGTTGCTCACAATTTAAAGATAAGTGGTCTGGAATTCATTAAATACGAAGTGGATCTTTCAAATATTGAAGAGCGAGAGGATCGTGAGGAGGCAATGGAAGGTATTCGTGATATGATTGAGAGAAGATTAAATTCAAACGGCATGGGAGATTATACGGTTAAAGCGTTAAATGATAATGAGATTTATATAAAATTGAAAAATACAGAGAAGAGAGCTGAGATCATAAAAATTGTTGAAACAGATTCTGTTTTGGAGTTTAGGGAAGAAATGACCAGTGAAGAAAAAAATGAGGTTAACGAGGAGCTCAAAGAATTAAATATTCCGGAAGAATATTTTTCTCAATATCATCAAAAGAATTCCGGGCTTGGAGGGGAACAGTTAGTGCGTTCAGAAGTGGTTTTTAATCCCAATAATTATAAACCAGAAGTGCAAATAAAATTTAATGACGAGGGAAAAGAACTGTTTAGTGAAATTACAAAAAGAAATATAGGAAAAATGCTAGGCATATATCTTGACCAGATGCCTATTAGCAAGCCGATTGTGAATGAACCGATTTTAGATGGAAGAGCGATCATTTCTGGGAATTTCACGCTTGAAGAGGCCATGCAATTAAGTAGGCGTATTAATAATATTGTTTTATCATTGCCGATGAAATTAAGCGGTGAACAAGCGGAGGTTTTGACAAAAACAATTCAACCGCAACAAAAAGATACCATTGATTTTTTTGCTCCGTTTGAAGGAGAATATGAATATTTCTGTTCAATTTATGGTCACAAAAACAGTGGAATGAAAGGTCTTTTGATAATTGAGTAGTCTTAGAAAACATTAAGTAACAATTATGTTCAACAACGCACCACTAGATTACAAATGTCCAATTTGTCTGGCAATCAAAGGCATTGAAAATGAAAATACCTGGATAAAACAAGAAGATATTTTTTATCGGGACGATCTTGTTATGGGATTTATTAGTTCTAAGGTTATTAAAGGAAATGAGGGTCATCCGTTGATTGTTCCGAATGAACATTATGAAAACATTTATGATCTATCAGAAGAAGTTGGCCATCGAATTTTTGATATAGGAAAAAAGGTAGCGATTGCTTTAAAGAAACTGCGAAACTGCGATGGAACAAACTTGATGCAATTTAATGAACCTGCCGGCGATCAACACGCCTTTCATTTTCATTTACACATAGTTCCTCGATTTGAAGGCGATAATTTCCACGAAGAATTTTGGAACCAAAAAAAATCTGATCCAAAAGATCGTATTTCATATGCCAAAGATCTTCGTAATTATTTTGAACAATAGAAACTAGCGATTAAAATCAATCAACGATCTTATTCTCTAATTCGCGCGAATAGGAGAATAGTTTAAATGCTTGAAATAGTTTGGATAAAGTAGGAGCTTTTCAATAATTTATTTAAAAAATAAAAAAATGAAACTGTTGATAAATATATGGGTTTTGTATCCATTTTTGCTTATAATAATGATGACAATGCAACAATCACCGATTCAATATAATGAAGAAGTTGTAAGTAAAAAAGAAGTTGAGAAAAATGACTTTATCATAACGACTGACAAGCAAGTTTATGAATATGGAGAATCTGTTGAGGTTGAAGTGATAAGAGGTTTTTCTGACATGAAAGATAATCAGCAATTTGAGAAATACGTTCCAAGCAATTGTGGTCTTGAAGTAAGCAAAACAAATGATCCATCTTTTCCAGATTTAGATTGTTCTAACGAATATTCATGCAAATATTATTGTAGCAAATTCCGTTTTTTAATTGAAAGCCCTGAAACTAAAAAGCTTGTTTGGGATCAAAAAGCATGTTTCGGCACCAGTTGGTATGGAGATCCGGTAACGCCTGGTGATTATGTTGTTGGAATTAATTGTGATACAAATTTATCAAGCAACAAGGTAAATATAAAAATAAAGAAACCACCTCTGACAAGTTGCGCTAACAAGAAAAAATTGGAACTGAAGAAAGTCGCACATAATTCTGAAAAGAATGTTGTTATGGAAATCCAAAATAATAGCAATTCTGATATAGAAAATATTGGTATCAAAAAAGTTTGTGAGCGAACAGCTATAACGGATAGTATGAAAGATGCAAAGTTAGAAGGTCTGAAAGTAGGAGAAAGAAAAGAGTATTCCATTGATCATTCGTGCACAAAACTTTATATATTAAAGATTTATCCTTACGAATGTCTTTCTGACCGAGATATGGTTTCTTACGATTATTATGCAGATGGAAGACACAAACTAAATGAATGAAAACTATTCACATTCTTATTCCTGAAGATGATATTCGCGTGTTATTATTTTTGACCAATTGCGCTGCATACATAAATTATTCATTATCTCTAATTCCATTCAAAGGCTGGCGCGCGCGTCTGTTCGCTTTGGGAGAGAACAGGAGAATAGTTTGAAATAAGACAAAAAACTTTTTATTTTTTCTATCTTACTTTTATTGCTATAGCTAGAATTTTAAGATAGGCTTTTTATGCTCTATCGCGCCAAACAAAACCAGATCTTCATATACACATTTCTTTTATTCTATAATTCTTCATACCCCTCATTCGTGCGAATGGTAGAATGATAAAATAAGTTATAAACTCGCGCGGGAACTGGTCATGCCTGTGTCAGATAAATTTGCAACCAGTCTCTAAAGTTTAGAAAACACAAAAAACTTTTTATTTTCTTCTATCTTACTTTTATTGCTATAGCTAGAATTTTAAGATAGGCTTTTTATGCTCTATCGCGCCAAACAAAAACAAACCTTAAAGAACAAAAAAACTTTCTTGCTTTGTAAAACGGATAATAACAAATCAATATTACTATGAGCCATTTTAATAATTATATACATTATGATTTTTTCAAAAAAAAAGAATTGAATATCTTTTATTTGTCAATTGCAATAATCACTTTTGGCGAGTCATTAATAAGTATATTTATTCCAATTTATTTATATATATTAGGATATAGCATTCCGGTTATAATAATGTTTTATTTTCTTGTGTCGCTTAATTTTGTAATTTTTTCATATTTTGGCGCGAGGATTGTCAGCAGAATCGGAGACAAGCATTCTATTTTACTATCTACTCCTTTTGCGGTTTTGTATTATCTTGGGTTGCTATTATTAGAAAACAATACTGTTATATTTTGGATCTTGCCGTTTTTGTTGGCGCTCCGAATGATCTTCTATAATTATGGATATCATTTGAATTTTATTAATCATTCCAAAAGAAAGAAAAGAGGTAAAGAACTTGCGTTGATCGGCATTATAACTCTAGTGGCGACGGCTGTTGCTCCTTTTTTTGGAGGAATTCTAGCGACCAATCATTTCTCAATTTTATTTTTATTAAGCGCGTTTTTGATGATAATTGGCACATTTCCGCTTTTTCTTTCAAGAGATAAGTATGAAAAAATAAATTTTTCGGCAAAAGACTTAACCCGACAAATAACTGCAAAAAGTGAAAGAGGTAACCTGATCAGTTTTTCCGGATATGCTATGGAGTCAATTATCGGGAGAACGATCTGGCCCATTTTTCTAATTATCATTCTTCAAACTACGGCTAAAACAGGTTTTATCTTTTCAGCTTCAATGCTTATTTCAATATTTCTATTCTATTTTATAGGAAGAATAACAGACAAGAAAAATAAAATTAAACTATTGAAGATCGGAACTGTTATGTATTTTTTTGCGTGGGTAGGACGTATTTTTGCTAACACTTCTTATAAAATATTATTTATAGATTCATATAAAAATATCAGTGAAAAGGTATTACATCTGCCGTGGTCCGCGCATAGTTATGATCTGGCGATGAGAAAAGACTATTTTTCTTTTATAGTTTCAAGGGAAATAATTTTTAATGTCAGCAGAATATTGTTTTTGCCATTT
>JAGLOZ010000083.1 GCA_023137595.1 Minisyncoccota bacterium
CCTCTCATTTCCTCCCAAGGCGGACAAGCACGCGCCTGTCCGCCAGAGGAGGGAATAGGAGGACAAGGAATATAAAAAGTATTTTAAACATCATTAATAATAAAATAAAAAAAATGGACATTGAATTTATGAGAGAATTTATTGAAGTTTTTACATTCTTTGCGATCGTTTCAGGGGGTGCTTATGTTCTTGTTGTTAAATTGAGCGCAAAAGCAACAGGAAGGGAAAATTAAGATCTTACAAAACTTTTGTTAGCAGCAATTATTGGTATAATCTTGATGATGCTTTTTGCGAGCTCAATCGCATAGTTATTTCTATAATATTTCACTCTCTAATTCGCGCGAATAGGAGAATAAGAGGAAGATAAATTTAATAAATATTTTTGTATATTAATTTAATCATTAATTTTAAAAACCATGGCGATTCTGAATGAGTATTTGATCACATTCGGCCGGGTTTTGACTGGCGCGTTTTCTTTGGCAATTGCTTTGCCGATTATGTTGAGGATTTTCAGCAAGCTGATTTCAACTTCTCTAATATTCTCATACCCCTCATTCGCACGAATGGTGGAATAAGGAAATAAGTGAGAGGAGCTTAACAGAAAAGGTCTATTGCTGGCAAAAACACAATATATACTATTCTCTAATTCCCTCCAAAAGCGGATAGGTGCGCGGACAGGAGAATGGTTTAAAAAAGTTATCCACTTTTAAAAAGGAATGAAAATAGACTAGTTCTGAAAAGCATTAAGTAGATTTTAATATCAAAATGAAAACTAATATACTAGTTATCAAAGATGACATAACAAGACTCAAAGTTGATGCCGTTGTTAATGCTGCCAACAAAACTTTACTTGGCGGTGGAGGAGTTGATGGAGCGATTCATCATGCGGCAGGATCTGAATTGCTGGAAGAGTGTAAAACGCTGGGTGGTTGCGAGGTCGGTGAGGCAAAAATCACCAAGGGATATAATTTGCCTGCGAAATATATTATCCATACCGTTGGTCCGGTCTATGGTTTTGAAAAAGAAAAAGAAGATGACTTGCTTTCTTCTTGTTATAAAAACAGCTTAATAATCGCAAAGAAGAAAGGCGTTAGAACAATTGCTTTTCCATGTATATCAACGGGAGTTTTCCGATTTCCAAAAGATAAAGCCGCGGAAATAGCCATAAGCACTGTAAAAAACTTTCTTAATAAATATCCGGAAGTCTTTGAGGAGATCATCTTTGTCACTCACACAAAATTTGATTTTGATATTTATGAAAATAAGCTGCCTTTAATGTCTTAGTGAAATTCAGATTATTATATTTCAATCTCTAATTAGCGCGCCTGACCGTCTTGGGAGGGAATAGGAGAGTAAGGAGTTGTGTTATATAATTAAATTAGGGGTTATGCAAAAATAAATTCAGAACTTTATGAAAAATAACGATTTAAAATATTTAGAAAAGATACTAAAAGCTATGGCAAATTCAAGAAGATTGGCAATTTTAAGATATCTAAAATTTCATAAAGAGGCATCAGTGGGTGAAATGGCGAATGAGATCAATCTTTCGATCAAGGCAACGTCAAAGCATATGGGCATACTGTCAGCTCTTGATATTCTTGAGAAAGATCAGAGAAATCTTCAAGTGTTCTATCGCATATCAAGTAATAAGAATTCTCTTTTTAAGCATCTACTATCTATTTTCTAATTCGCGCGAATTAGAGAATAAGAAGTTAGCAATCAGTGATCAATCATTGTCATTGAAAAAATACAATATAAATAATATGTACTATCTCTATATTCTAAAATGTGCTGATGAAACTTTATATACCGGCATTGCTGTTGATTTGAAAAAGCGAATAGATGAACATAATTCTTTTCATCTTGGCGCGAAATATACCAGATCACGAAGACCAGTTCAATTGGTATATTCAAAAAAGTTTAGCAATCGTTCGACAGTCTCCAAAGGAGAGATCAGGGTTAAGTCATTATCAAAAAAAGAAAAATTGGAGATGATAAAAAAATATATTTTAAAATCCCCCTAACTCACTTTATT
>JAGLOZ010000084.1 GCA_023137595.1 Minisyncoccota bacterium
CAAAATCAGTCGGTTTTAATTTTTTTAAATATCGTTTCATCCCGCTTGATTCAAATTGAAAAACTCCCGTTGTTTTTCCTTGTTGAAAAAGTTTCAAAGTTCTTTCATCATTAAGAGAAATATTTGCTAGATCAATTTTATCACCTTTTGTTTTTGAAATAATCTTGAGAGCGTTCTCAATAATAGTAAGATTTTTGAGTCCAAGAAAATCCATCTTTAATAGTCCCAGATCTTCTATGTTGTGCATTTCATATTGAGTAACAATACCAGTATCTTTTTGGGGAGGAAATTGACAGGGAGTATAATGATTTAGGGAATTTTTACTGATCACAACTCCGCAAGCATGGGTAGAGCTGTGTCTGGCAACACCTTCAAGCTTTAACGCATTGTCAATAAGATTTTTAGCTTGTGAATCTGAATTATATAGATCTTTTAATTCTTTGACATTTAAAAGAGCGTCTGGAAGCTTTGTAAACATGGGAATTGTTTTGGCGATCTTATCACAAAATGAATAGGGGATACCTAGCGCTCTCCCAGTGTCTCTTATCGCGGCGCGAGCCGCCATCGTTCCAAAGGTGATAATTTGCGCGACATGATCCTGTCCGTATTTTTGTGAAACATATTTTAAAACCTCGTCTCTTCTATTATCCGCAAAATCCAAGTCAATATCGGGCATGCTGATCCTGTCAGGATTTAGAAATCTTTCAAAAAGAAGATCGTATTTTAGCGGATCTACGTCAGTGATTCCGATTAAATATGAAACTATTGAGCCTGCAGCAGAACCTCTTCCGGGGCCGACAATAATTCCCTGACTTTTTGACCAATTAACAAAATCCTGGACGATAAGAAAATATGAAGCAAAACCCATGTTTTTGATAGTGTCCAATTCAAATCTCAGTCTTTTTTCAATTTCATCATTTGATCTGCCATATCTTTTTTCAATCTCGCTTCTGCATAATTTTTCAAGATATTTGTCAGGCGAAAGATCACCAGGAACTTTATAATGAGGAAGAAGGATTTTTCCAAGCTCTAGTTCTATATCGCAAGCCGCGACAATTTTTTGCGTATTATCTATTGCTTCCGGGATGTGCTTGAATTGTTCAATCATTGTTTTCTGGCTTTTCATTGAATAGTCATCATTGAGCATTGTTAATCTGTCTTTTTCATCAACAGTCCTGTTCATTTGAATGCACATCAAAATGTCTTGCGCTCTATCGTCCTCTTTATTGATATAATGAATATCATTCGCGGCAATGAGTAAAGAGCCTGTTGTTTTAGACAGATCGATCAAAGCTTTATTGACTTTTTCTTGTTCCTTAAAACTAGGGTGGTGTTGAAGCTCCAAATAAAAGTTTTCTTTGCCGAATATTTCCTGAAATTCCCTAATTATATTTTCGGCTTTTTTCAAATCGCCGGATAGGATCGCTCTTGGAACTTCTCCCGCTATGCAAGCTGAACTTGCGATAATTCCCTCGGAATATTCTTTTAAAATTTCTTTATCTATTCTGGGCTTATAATAAAATCCCTCCAGATGGGCTGCAGTTGTTAGCTTGATTAAATTTTTATAGCCAGTTTCATTTTTAGCGAGAAGAATCAGATGGTTTCTTTTGTCATCCACACCGGCATTCTTATTATGTCTTGAATTTGTCGCGACATAAGCTTCCATTCCTATAATTGGTTTGATATTTTTCGCTTTCGCTTTCTGATAAAATTCAATCGCGCCATACATAACACCATGGTCGGTAAGAGCAAGGGAGTCCATTTCTAATTCAACTGCGCGATCGATCAAGTCGTCGATCTTTGCCAAGCCGTCAAGAAGACTGTAATGGCTGTGGGTGTGGAGATGGGTAAATTTCATATTGTTTAAAATTTTTATAACAAATTATCTTGTAAAAACTACACAATATCTAAATATTTTTATATCATTTTTTGTTTTTCCACCAATAAAGCCCTCCCACTATCACAGCTCCAGTGACAGCAATTGTCAGTATCATCGGAACAAGTTTATAAAAAACAAATTGCGAAAGATTGGAGATCATTTCTGAAATAAATTGCCCGGTTATTGTTTCTGTTGAAATAAAAACTGCCAAAAGAAATAGAAAAATTAGAATAAACCATTTTTTTGTCTTTTGTGGAAATTGATTAAAATGCCTTTGCAAAAAAAAGTTTATTTTTTCCTTAAAGGCAATATCTTTGAATTCCATTTTAATGATATCGGAAATAGCCTTATAGTATCCGGCGACAATTTCTCTTGTTTCATCCGCGGAAACAGAAAAGCCCGGTTCTTTGATAAGTTTTTCACATATTGCGCGAGAATAATTCAATTTGTCTGTATTTTCAAGCAATATTTCTATATTTTTTATTTTTTCAGAAATACTTTTTCCAGGAATTCTTTTGTCACTCATAACTATTAGCAAGATCTTTTCAGTTTCTATGATCGCCATTTTATATCCCGAATTTGTGCCTTCATTCAAAGCGCGATCAACTATATTCCAATACTCTTGATATTTTTCAAGTGAATTTTTTTTATCATCTTTCATGTTTTTGTTTTAATGCTTAGACTATTTCTATTATATAATTAGAGACAATAAAAGGCAAATATATGTTAAATCGTTATATTGTTCTATTGCTAACTTAATTATGCATAGCAAGATAATTTAATAATATAGCAATTTACAAAATATATATAACAAAATATATATTCTTGACATATTTTTTATAATAATGTATTATTACAATTACGTTCCGCAAGGAGGAGAAAGGAACGCAAAAAGGTGAAAAGAAAATGAAAATGAATAAGAAAATATTGGCGATAATGTTAATAGCAGCGTTATTGTTAACGGTGACAGCAACAGTAACAGCACAAAATGGTAAAGATGCGAACATTACCAACTTAATGACCGTTCAGGAGACAAAAGAATCTCAAGAAATATTATTATCGCAAGACAGCATTCTTTTTATGAATGAATTGTATATAATATGGGAATTAGATTCGGAACTGGAGCTTCCGGAAATCGTTAAAATTTCAGTTGGATTAGTCCCTAAGGCCGAAGATGTGAATCCATTTAACGCTAAATGGATAGTGCTAAGAGAATTTACCATAGATGAACATTACGTGCTGCTTGTGCCAAATATCATGGAGATGGATGAGGGAGAATATTCCATGATCGTAGTAGTGGATTATGGAGAGGAGACATATAGACAAGAAGTCTATTATAGCGAATCAATTTTCATTGTTGATCCGTATAAAGATGTGTAATCTATTACACATCTTATTTTTTATATTAACCAAACGAAAAATCTTGTTTAAATGTTAAAATGACGCTCGTATTGACAAAAAAGCATTTAAAACTATAATAAAGTAGCTGTATTTTTTATTTACTTTTAAAAGGGGGCTAGGAAAGAGATAAAATGATAATTCCAGACTTTTCAAGAGAGGAAAAACTATCCCGAAAAGGATACAAGTATATTGCGGGAGTTGATGAAGCTGGCCGCGGTCCGTTGGCTGGTCCTGTCGTGGCAGCGGCAGTTGTTTTTTTAGATAACAAAAATATAAATAAATTGATCAAAAAAGGAGTCAGAGATTCTAAAACTTTATCAATGAAAAAAAGGGAATATTTTTATGAATTGATAATTGAACAATCTCAGGATTGGGCAGTAGGCGATGTTTCGGAAGAAATTATTGATAAAATAAATATACTAGAAGCAACTAAACTGGCTATGCGAAAAGCAGTAGAGAACCTAAAAAATAAACCTGACTTTATACTGGTTGATGGAATAAACACAATTGAAGATTTTCCAGCAAGTCAAATTGCGATTCCAAAAGCTGATCAATTTATTTTTTCAGTAAGCGCAGCTTCAATTATTGCAAAAGTTACTAGAGACAGAATTCTAATGGATTTTGATAAACAATATCCAGGATACGGATTCGCGGCGCACAAAGGATATGGAACAAAATTTCATATGGAAATGATCAAAAAAATGGGGCCTTGTAAAATTCACAGAAGATCTTTCAAACCTATCGGGGAATTGTTTTCAAATTTTTTAAAAAAGAATATTAATGAGATTGATTAAATATATTTGGTATTATTTATGATTTTTGATCCAAGATTCGTTGTTGTCGCTTGCAAGATGAATTAAATTAATGTAAAATAATTATAGATACGGACAACTTTAAACTTTACGAACTTTTTCAGCCTATAGCTGATCCGCCTTGGGCGGAAACTTTATAACTTTATAACCAAGATTATGCCACATCCAAAAAAGAAAACAACAAAAGCAGCAAAGAACCAGCGCAGATCTCACCATGCTTTAAAGGAGATTACTTTAACAAAGTGTGAGAAATGCGGTAAACCGGTAAAACCGCATCATGCTTGCGCAAGCTGTGGAACCTACAAGAAAAAAGAAGTGATCAATGTTCTTAAAAAACTTCCTAAAAAAGAACGCTTAAAAATAGAAAAAAAGAAGAAAAAAATAGAAGAAAAAGAGAGCAAAAAAAAAGAAAATTGATAAGTCCTAGTCTTATTTTATTAGTTTTGATTGCCAAATTGCTAAATTGTGATGCTATTCATAGTGTTTGGCAATACAATAATATGACAATATAACAGTTTATTATTATGTCCAACAGACATTTGTCTAGATCAATTACGATGCAAAGTTTATATGAATGGGATTTCCAAAGTTCTATTGTTCAAGATGTTGAAAAAAAGGATAAATTCAGTAAAAAAGAACTTGACCGCATAATTCAAAATAACATAAAAGAATACGGTCTTGGAGTAGAAAATGATAATTTTATATTAGACACAATAAACGGTATTTTCAAATATCTTAAAAACATAGATGCTACGACACAAAGATTGGCTCCAGAGTGGCCGATCAATCAGGTAACGATCGTAGATAGGAATATTCTTCGTATTGGAATTTACGAATTAGTGTTTAGCAAACGCAATGATGTTCCTCCAAAAGTCGCGATAAATGAAGCAATTGAACTTGCCAAGTCATTTGGAGGAAATTCAAGCGGAAAGTTTGTTAATGGAGTTTTAGGAAGTTTGTATAAAGAAATTGAAGAAAAGAACAAAAAAATAGAGAAATAACATTTAAACATTTTGGCATTTTGACATAACCGGAGTTAAATGTTGTGTTAATATGTGATTTTGTTTAAATGTTAACATACTTAATATGTTAACATTTATTGATTATGAAAGATGTAGCAAATTTAGAAAAAAAAATTGGGATTAAATTTAAGGATAAAGAACTCTTAAGACAATCACTGGTTCATCGTTCCTATTTGAACGAGCATAAGGATTTTGAGCTTGATCACAACGAAAGAATGGAATTTTTAGGAGACGCAGTATTGGAACTTGTTACAACAGAATTCCTTTATAATAATTTTTCTAACCCAGAAGGAGAACTGACAAACTTTCGAGCAGCTTTAGTAAATCGAAAAATGCTTGCAATAATCTCTACCGAGATCGGACTTGAAGAATATTTACTGATGAGTAAGGGAGAATCAAAAGATACTGGAAGAGCTAGACAATATATAATTGCTAACGCGCTTGAAGCTGTAATTGGTGCGATTTATCTTGATCAGGGATATGGTAAATCAAAAAAATTCATTAAGGATTATTTTTTGTGCAAGATGAATGATGTTTTAAGCGACAAGCTCTACCAAGACGCAAAAAGTAAATTTCAAGAAGAAGCTCAAGAAAAAGTTGGCATAACGCCTTGCTATAAAGTTATAAAAGAATGGGGGCCTGATCACGATAAGCATTTTTTGATCGGTATATTTTTAGATGAGGAAAAAATCGCTGAAGGAGAAGGGATTAGCAAGCAAGTGGCACAAAGAAACGCGGCCAAAAAAGGGTTGGAAGTGAAAGGGTGGGAATAAATAATTGTGGATAACTATAATATTTTAGAAAATAATATGACAAGCAATGGTTTATGTAAGCCATTGCTTTTGTAATTTTGATATATTTTAGAAAAGTATTGACAGTTATTTTTAAAAGCGTAGAATTAAAAATGTAGTGAGCTAAGAACAGTCCTTCTTCTTGATTATTCAGTTCTCAAATTTTCTTTGCTATTTACAAATATAGCAGCTTAATTGAAATAAATTATAAGAAGGACTGTTCTTGTTGAATATAATAATTTTTTAACAATTTTTGCATGCTGGAAAAAGCTCTTCAGAAATTTGGTTTAAGAGAAAAAGAGATCAAGGTTTATCTTACTCTTTTAAATCTGGGTCCCTCATCGGTAAGAAAAATTGCCACAGAAGCAAGCATTAATCGCGGAACTGGTTATGATATTTTGAAAAAACTGATAGAAATGGGACTAGTCAGCCATTATGAAAAAAAATCTTATCAATATTTTGTCCCAGAAGACCCGGCTAAAATAATTGACATTTTAGAAGAAAGAAAAAAAGAAATTTCCAGAACAAAAAAAGAAATTTTAAAAACTATTCCAGATTTACAATTGCTTTATTCTAATATTACACAGAAGCCTTTTGTAAAATTTTACGAAGGATATTTAGGAGCTAAAGAAATCTTAAGAGATGTTTTAAGCACGGTGTCAAAACTAGAAAATAAAGAATATTTTGTTTATAGCGCGGAATCAATTAGAGAATATCTATATAAATCTTTTAAAGATTTTTCCGAAGAAAGGATTAAAAAAGGTGTTAGAGTAAAAGTTATTGCTATCGGAAAAGGAGGAGAGCTTCGCGGAAAGGATGAACGAAAATGGTTGAACAACATCAGTGAAAACGCGCCGAATTATATTATTATTTACGGAAATAAAGTGGCATTCATCTCTATCGGACCGGCTGGTGAACCGCTGGGCACAATAATTGAAGATAAAGCGACAAGTCAAATGCAGAAAGTTATTTTTAGGTATTTATGGGGAAGTATAAAATAATACAAAGCGAAAACCATATGGCTAAATTTAAGAATGCAAAACTTTTGATTTTTGAAAATATTCTGAATGAAATTAAAAAAAGAAAACAAAAAAATAGAGCTTTTGTTTTAGGAATAAACGGCATTGATGGATCGGGTAAAACAGAATTTGCGAAAAATTTTAAGAAGTTCTTATTGTCTCAGAAAATAAACGCGCAAATAATTCATATAGATGATTTTTGCAATTCGAAAAGCATTAGGCATTCAGGCAATGATCAGGTTTATAATTGTTTTTATAAAACTTTTAAGATAGATTACATTGTTAAAAATCTACTAATTCCAATTCAGGAGAATAGTGATTTTACAACAGACCTTACTCTTCTTGATTTAGATACTGATAAATATGAAATTAAGAAAAAATATACTTGCGATAAAAGAACTATAATAATTTTTGAAGGAGTTTATTTGTTTAGAAAAGAATTTATTTCCTATATAGACTACAAAATTTTTCTTGATATTTCTCTTAATGAATGTATAAAAAGAGTAAAAAGCAGAGATGGTAAGGATATAATCAAAAAACTCAATAAAAAATATTTACCAGCTCAGTGTAAATATATGAAAGAATTTTTACCGTTAGAAATTGCTGATATGATCGTAAATAATTTTGATTGGGATTCTCCAAAAATTAAAATAAACAGTGATTATAAATAACTAATAACAAAATCTATGTGCGGAATAGCGGGATATATTGGAGAAAGAGAAGCGTCTGAATTTCTTTTAGATGCTTTAAAAAGGTTAGAGTATAGAGGATATGATTCTGCGGGAATGGCTGTTTTGAGCAGAGAAAACACTTTAAACTGTGTGAGGTCAACCGGCAGAATAAATATGCTGGAAGAAAAATTGAAAAAAGCGCGATCAAACGGCTGCGTTGGAATAGCGCACACCAGATGGGCGACTCATGGCCACCCTTCGGAAGCCAATGCTCATCCGCATAGTGATTGCAGTGAAAATATATTTG
>JAGLOZ010000085.1 GCA_023137595.1 Minisyncoccota bacterium
ATGTTTGATTTTCATAAGAAATCCGACGGACTGTGCACGATTGGAATGATCTCAGTAAAAGAGCCGTCTTCTTTCGGGACAATAAAACTTAAAGGAAATCAGATCATTGATTTTATTGAAAAGCCACAGAAGGGAGAAGAAGAATCATATTTGATAAACGCCGGGATCTATTTGGTTGAACCGGAGATTTATAAATCAGCTTCTTTCAAGTGTTTGAGTCTGGAAAAAGATCTTTTTCCAGCTTTAGCAAAGAAAGGAAATCTTTTTGGATATTATTTGCACGGAAAATGGTTTCACTTGGATAATTTTATTAATAAATAAAAAATAATTTAAAATATAAATGAAATTTCTAATAATGGCTGGTGGAAAAGGTACGAGACTTTGGCCGGTTTCCAGAAAAAACAAGCCGAAACAATTTCAAAAATTAATCAGCAACAAGACGATGTTGCAGGAAACTGTGGACAGGCTTCAATCTGATTTTTCTCTTAAAGATGTTTATGTTGCTACTAATGAATCTTATGTCAGTGAAATTAAAAAGGAACTGCCTAAATTAGCAGCGGATAATATCATAGGAGAGCCGGCTTTCAGAGAGAGAGCCTCTTGTGTTGCTTTGGCTTCGGCTATTTTTTCTAAAGAAGGGGAAAACGAAATAATGGCTGTTTTTCCCTCGGATCACTATATTAAAAAAGAAAAGGAACTTATTAAAGTTTTGAAAGAAGCGGAAATTTTTCTGAATGATAATCCGGAACATCTTGTTGTTGTTGGAGTAAAACCAACCAGTCCTGAAACCGGTTATGGATATATAAAATATAATATTGAGAGTGCAACAAAAAAGGAAGACCAACAATTTTGTAAAGTTGAAAGATTTATTGAAAAGCCTGATCTGAAAACTGCCAAGAAATATTATCAGGAAAACAATTTTCTTTGGAATACCAGCATTTATTTGTGGAAAACTTCGGCAATAATTGATAGATTTAAAAGATTTATCCCTGATTCTTATGAAAGATTGCGCAGGATTAGAAAAGCAGTTGGCACCTCTGAATTTAAAAAAGTGCTGGAAAAAGAATATCCGCTTATGGATATGATCTCAGTGGAGTATGGTATATTGGAAAATGACGACAAAACTGTTGTAGTTTCGGCAGATCTGGGATGGAGCGATGTTGGAAGCTGGTCAGTTCTCAAAGATTCCTTGATCAGTAAAGACGGTCATTTTGTAAAAGGTGAGCATTTGGATGTTGGATCAAAAAATTTGCTTGTTTATGGATCAAAAAAGCTTATTACCACTGTCGGATTGAAAGATTTGATCATTGTTGACACTGATGATGCTATACTGATATGCGACAAAAATAATTCTCAGCTTGTTAAAACCGTTGTAGAGAAATTGGAAAAAGACGGGAAAATAAAGTTGTTATAGATTCAGAACTTCTTTACTTGTTGTCATTCTGAACTTGATTCAGAATGACAACATTAATTTTATTCTTAATCAAAAATACATTATGAAAATATTAGTTACAGGCGGAGCTGGATTTATCGGTTCTAATTTAGTTCATGATTTGGTTGAAGAAAATCACGAGATTATTGTCGTTGACAATCTTTCTACGGGAAGTTTAAATAATATTTCTGATGTGATGGATAAAATAAAATTTATTGAAACTTCTTGTTCGGAGGTTTCAAAAATAAAAGAATTAGAAGGTTTGGATGAAATTTATCATTATGGCATTCCTTCCACAACTAAATTATATCGCGATGACAGATCTCTGGTTGGACACGCGGTAAATGAGTTTACGGAAATTCTTGAGCTTGCCAAGAGAGAAGAATGTAAAATTATTTACGCGTCCTCTTCTTCAGTGTATAATGGCAATATTCCTCCTTTTCACGAAGAGATGACGGTTCATGTCAAAGATTTTTATACTGAAGCTCGCTACCTGATGGAAAGAATGGCGAAAATTTATTATGACTTTTATGGAGTTCGCTCTATCGGTTTTCGTTTTTTCAGTGTTTATGGTCCGAGAGAAGAAGCGAAGAAAGATTTTGCTAATTTAATTTCGCAGTTTATGTGGGATTTAAAAGCTGGAAGATCTCCGCTGATCTATGGAGACGGAACCCAAACTCGTGATTTCACTTTTGTTGATGATATCAATGAAGGTTTTAGACTGGGAATGAAAAATGAAATAGATTGTGATGTTTTCAATCTTGGCACCGGAGATTGTTATAGCCTGAATGAATTAGTTGATATTCTCAATGAAATACTTGAGACTGATATCAAGCCTGTGTACAAAGAAAATCCTATTCAAAATTATGTTGAGGCGACACTGGCTGATACTTCTAAGGCAAAAGAGCATATTGATTTTGAAGCGACGATCAGTTTAAGGGACGGAATTAAGAAAATTGTTTGATCTGTGGATAAGTGGGCTTGACGAATATCTCAATTTGTAGGATAATTCATATTAGGAATAATAAATTTAAAAAGCAGTTAATGTCGGCAATGATCAGAAAAAATAATTTGCGGTTTCTCACCCCTTGTTTTTCTATTTTACATTTATTGTTCATAAAAAAATAATCCCGAAGTATCGGGATTATTTTTTTATGGGTAAAAAATTTTGCCTATTTTTGAAGAACAAAAACAATTAAAACAAAAATAAAAATTGTCAAACAGGAGGAGAAGGTATGGAAGGAACAGAAGATATAGAAGCTATAGAAGTTAAAGTGACAAATGAATTGATTAAGGAAGTTGTTGAAAATTCAGAGAATCCCTTAACGATTCTAGAATTAGCAGCGGCGATAAGAGAAAAAACAAAAGGTTTGATTATCCGCCGTAAAATAATTGAGTATTTAAGACAAGTAGAAAAATCAAAATTTTTTTATCTTGAAGAAGGCAAAATTATTATTGGTCAATGTCAAGATAAAAAAACTACTTGTTTTGAGTTGCAGAGATTATCATAATCCTCTGCTTTTTATTTATAAAATTAATTTGCTAGTTGGTTCAATGTCTCCGACTTGAACCATTTGTTTTCTTCTTTGGAGTTAATAAAATTCTCCTCCTGATAAAGCCTGCCCTGAGCGAGAGCCGAGTGGGGAGGGGTTAGGGGAGGCTTTGAAATTTCACAATGTTATAATGTAAAATTAAATTTTTTTAAATAATCTTTTCTGAGATCACAAAAGGCTCCACAGCCCTAAAGCCTGTCCCGTACCACAATACGGGAGGACTATGGAGCCAACGGTGTGTATATTACAAAATCAACCCGATTTTCTCTTTCACTTCTTTCATTGTTTTCCGCGCGATTTCCCTTGCTTTTTGGGCGCCATCATTTAAAATCTTTTTCACTTCTTCAGGATCTTTTTCAAGCTCTTTTCGTTTTTCTCTAAAGTTTTTGAAGTGACTGGCGATGTCTTTCGCAAGCGCGTCTTTTAATTCAGAGAATTTTATGTCTTTTTTTATAAATCTTTCTTCAAAATATTTCTTGTGTTCTTTTGTTCCGAAATTATTTAGAAGAGTAAATAAATTACTAACGCCTAATCTAAGTTTATTAAGTTCTTTGTCTTCATTAGAATAAGAGCCTGCTTCATTAGCTAGTAATAAATTAAGTTCTGTTTCGTGCATACCACGATCAAAAAGATTCTTTATGTCAGCCGAAACTGCTTTTCTCATCTTCTTCTTGATCACCTCCGGTTCATCATTAATTCCAATATAAGACTTTGATCCATGCGACTTGCTCATCTTTTTTGTCGGGTCAGTGAGCGACATAATTTTCGGAGTTTTAGTGATAATATCACATGGCTCCGGGAAAGTCTCGCCAAACTTATTATTAAAAAATCGCGCGATCTTTCTGGTCAACTCAATGTGTTGGATTTGATCCTGTCCGACGGGAACGCCATAAGCTTTGTACATCAAAATATCGGCAGCTTGCAAAACCGGATAATCAAACAGGCCCATATTGATATTTTTTTCCTGATCTTGTGATTTGTCTTTGAATTGCGTCATTCTTTGCAACTCTGAAATCGGAGTGACGGTATTGAAGATCCAGGCCAGTTCCGTGTGTTCCGGAACTTGCGATTGAACGGCTATCGTGCATCTTTCCGGATCGAGTCCAGCTGCCAAAAAGTCCATTGCCAAGCCAAGAATTTGTTTTGACTTTTCTTTAGGATCATAATTTCCGGTGATCGAATGATAATCGGCAATAAAGAAAAAGCAGTTATATTTATCCTGAAGCTCCACAAAATTTTTAAGCGCTCCCAGATAATTCCCAATATGCAACTCTC
>JAGLOZ010000086.1 GCA_023137595.1 Minisyncoccota bacterium
TGTAAAATTCTAATAATTCTTCTTCATAAATTTCAAAATATGAAACTCTTGTTTCTACGCCAAAAGCGCTGGAAACATTTGGATGAATTTCACCGATTCTGCCGATTGTTTTATTTTTATAAATAATTTCCGCTGATCTGCTTTTATGCCAAAAAGATTCTGACGCGCTAGACACCGAGTGTCCTATAAGACACTCGGTGTCCATAAGTCCTAATTTACTCAACAAAATTTCCACTCGTCCTTTTAATTCATAAAATAAAGTATCCTTAATGTTTTTATCAGCCATAACTCCCGCAAATATTCTTTTCTCGTCCGGCAATTTATTATCACTCTGCGCTGGCTCCATAGTCCCTTTAGAGCTGTGGAGCCTATTTGCAACTTCCAAATCATTTTTCAAATAAACCCTCCCCATTTCAAACAACAAAAAATCATCTCTATATTTCAAATTCTTCTCCACATTTTTTAGGAGATAAGGCAAAGCACTCATCCTCATAAATTTATGCTCCTCACTCAATGGATTTTGAAGTTCAAGATGGTCTTCTATTTTTAAACCAAGATCACTAATATCTTTTTCACTGACAAAAGAATAGTTATAGATTTCACAAAATCCCAACCCTTCAGAAACTGTTCTCAGATCTTTTTCCAGTGACAAAATTTTATCACCGGCAACTGACCTCATTTCAACTTTCGGTGAAACTTCCGAAATATTTTTATATCCATAAATTCTACCAATTTCTTCAATAATGTCATTCGCTCTTTCAATGTCTATCCTATAAGTCGGAACTTTTATTTTCAGAATTTCACTGCCTATTGCCGCTTCAAAATCCAGCGATTTCAAAATTCTCAATACTTCTTTTTCACTAACTTCAGCTCCCAGCAAATTTTTAATTCTCTCAAATTCAAATTCCAACTTTTTTTGCTTGGCTGGATTTGGATAAATGTCTATTATGTTTTCTTCTGCTTTTCCTCCCGCCAAATCTCCTGTCATCTCAATCGCTTTTATTATCGCTGACATCGTCATTCCTGGATCAATTTCTCTTTCAAAGCGATATGAAGATTCGGACGACAATTTCAATCGCTTTGCCGTTTTTCTGATGTTCGTGCAATCAAAATTAGCGGATTCAAAAATTACATTCTTCGTCCCCTCATCAACCGCCGTTTCCATCCCGCCCATCACCCCCGCAATCGCAATCGGATTTTTCTCATCCGCGATCACAAGATCATTCTCGTTCAATTTATAAGTTTCCTCATCCAACGCCAAAATCTTCTCGCCCTTTTTGGCTCGTCTAATAATGATTTTTTTTGCCTGTGCTTTTAAATTTTCTTGATCCTTGATTCTTGATTCTTGATTCATGCCAAGTTTGTCCGCGTCAAACGCATGCATCGGCTGCCCATAAGAAAGCATCACATAATTCGTAATATCAACAATATTATTGATTGACCTCACCCCGCAACTTTCCAGTTTATTTTTCAACCACGCGGGAGAATCTTTGATTTCAACATCTTTCACAACTGCTACTGAATATCTTTTGCATAAATTATTATCTTTAATTTTTACATCCAAAGCATCTGTCATTGCAAGTGGAGTGATAGTGGAGTGTGGCAATCCCGTAATTTCACGCATTGATGAGTTTTCTACGGGATTACTTCGTCGTTCCTCCTCGTAATGACAACCCAATATCGCCGCCACTTCCCTCGCCACCCCGATATGACTCAGACAATCATGCGCACGATTTGGCAAAATATCTATTTCAAAGATCACATCATCAAGTCCTAGAGCTTCTTGAGCCGATGTTCCAACTTTTAAACTCTCATCCAAAACCATTATCTTATCATGGTTTTCTCCAAAACCAAGTTCATCTTCCGCGCAAACCATTCCACAAGACTCAACTCCCCTCACTTTTCTTTTTTCAATTTTCAGTCCACATGGAATTTCAGCACCTAACATGGCAACCAATACTTTTTGCCCAACATCAATATTCGGCGCGCCGCAAACAATCTCTAAAACCTCATCCTCACTTATTTTCACTTTCACCACGCTTAATTTATCTGCATCAGGATGTTTTTCTTTTTCCAAAACTTCCCCCACCACAACCCCATCTAAACCCTCTCCCTGATAAATTACATTTTCCACCTCAAAAGAATGCATCGTCAATTTTTCCGCCAACTCCTCCGGCGTTACATTTATATCAACATATTCCTTGAGCCAATTGTAAGATATTTTCATTTTATTGTTTATTATTAAATCTTAAAGTATATATTTTCATTCTTCTATATTTAGAGTTTCATTTTTTAGGGCATTTCACAATACAAAGTGTCACAATATCTCCCCAATTCACCACCTGAATATTCACAAGTTGCATATGTGTAAATATTACTAATCCTATTTCCATTTGAA
>JAGLOZ010000087.1 GCA_023137595.1 Minisyncoccota bacterium
TTTTTCATTTTATTTTGAATTATTTAATTCTACCTAGCTTCAATTAATGGCTTGTAATGCTTTAACATCACATAAAATTTAATGGAATAAAAATTATTTTTTTCGGTTTTACGATACTGAGGTTAAAACCTCTATAACCCTCGGCTAAAGCCGGGTAGAAAATATTTAAACTTCACACGGCACATCAATAAATTCAACATCAATTTTAAATTTCTTCTTAACTAATTTCCCTAAATTCTGAATTCCAAGTTTCTCTGTATTGTAATGTCCGGCATTGATTATGTTTATTCCGCTTTCTTCCGCTTCTCGTACAATATTTTCCCTTATATCCCCGGTCACAAAAACATCAGCTCCCATTTCAATCGCTTGTACATAATAAGGAGAAGCTCCTCCTGAGATAACCGCCACTTTTCTGATTTTCTTCTTTCCATAAGGCAAAACAAAACTTTTCACGCCCAATTTCCCGTCAACCGAAGAAACAAACTTATCAAAACTCATTTCTTTGCCTAGTTGCCCAACAAACCCCACGTCAAACGGTTTACATCTTTTTGCTCCAAATAATCTCGCTAAACTGATATTATTCCCGATTAAAGAATGGGCATCAAGTGGAAAATGATAGCCTGCTATATTTATATCATTAAAAAGAATAGCCTTGATCCTGTTTTTATAAATTCCTTTCAATTGAAGCGGTGACGGAATTGCTCCAGAAAAAAAACCATGATGCACAATGATCATATCAGCTTTTTTCTTCACAGCTTTGCTTATCAATCTTTGACTCAAACTAACACCGGTAACAATTTTTGAAACATCTTCTTTTCCTTCAATTTGAGTTCCGTTCACGCAACCATCTTCAAAATCTTTTACCCTGAGATAATTATTCAAATATTCAATTATTTTATCCCTTTTTACTGACATATTCTTATTTTTTAAAATTTAATCTTTGCTCATAAAATAAAGCTCCAACAAACTAATTCCTATAATGAACAAAATCGCGCTCCACCAAAAAAGCATTCCGAGACTCTGTAGCATTAACATCCCGGTAAAAATCAAAGAGAAGAGAATTCCTTGGCGAAAAGCGGTTCCTATCTGTCCAAACTCGACCTTGTTTTTGAAAAACTTTCTTTTTAGATAAAAACCCAATAAAGCAAATAGCCCTGACAAAGAAAAAAACAGCATCAGAAAGAACAAAACTACTCCAATCAGACCCGATGTTTCAGGATCAACATAAAAAACAATTAGTATCCAAGAAACAAAACATAAAATAGCACTGATTATCATTCCCAAAAAATATGTTCTAAGAGTCATAAAGCTGTTATTATAATCAATAATCTTATATATTAATATTAGCTTGTTTTAAGCAAAAATGCAAGAGAGATTAGCTTCTTAGGTTGTAGGTTCTTAGCTTTTTAGGAATCTAAAATCTTCAGAATACTGAACAAGTAAACGAAGTTCAACTGAAATCTCAATAAACTAACAGAATTTCATTTCAATTATCCTACGCCTCAGAGATCTCTTCGCTTTTTCCCCTTTAGAAGCTAAAAAGCTACAACCCAATAAGCTAGCTGCCTCTTGCCTTATTTTAATTTTTAATTTATACTGATACAGTAAATGTTATGGGTTATTAGTTATTAGTTAATACGTAGCGGGGTAGAGCAGCGGCAGCTCGCGAGGCCCATAACCTCGAGGACGCAGGTTCGAATCCTGCCCCCGCAACAACCTAACCAACAACTCATAACTGATAATTTATAACAGAATTTAAAATGTTATAGGTTATTAGTTATGAGTTGATCTGGCAGGGTAGCTCAGTTGGTTAGAGCGCGGGACTCATAAGCCCGAGGTCGCGGGTTCGACCCCCGCCCCTGCTACGTTGTTCATATGAACATGTAAACATGTAAACATTTAAACAAGGTGAAAAATTGAAAGTTGTGCGGAACAAAAAATTACAATGAGTTTCTATAAGTTACAATAAATTACAATGAGTTCCTAATAATCTCTATAAATTTCCGTAATAATATCAATGATAAAAAATAAAAATCCTAACTATAATAAAATTACTGATCTTCTTTTTGAAATTGGAACATTGCGAAATATGAAAAGAATGCATTGCCAAACGCTTCCACAAGCGAATGACACAATTGCCTCGCATTCGTTTGAGATGGCAATTGTTGGAATGATTTTAGCTAGAATGGAAAACACTGATGAGAATAAAGTATTGAAAATGTGCCTGTTCCACGATATCGCCGAAACAAGAACGGGAGACGCAAATTTTATTCATTCGCACTATGTCCGAGCGAATGAGAAAAAAGCTATCGAAAATCAATATTCAGGAACTCCTCTTGAAGAAGAAATGATTGGAATTCTTGATGAGTATAATAAAGAAAAGTCCAAAGAGGCAATTATCACTAAAGATGCTGATTTAATAAATCAAATTATCTCACAATGCAATTATCTAAAGGATTCAAAAAAAGATTTAGACAGATGGAACAGGCACAGCACTAAAAGATTAAAAACAAAATCAGCAAAAAAACTAGCAAAGATTATTATAAGTAGAAGTCCCTTTGAATGGTTTTACAACTTCCCAGACGCAACAGATTAACCTATAACCCATAACATATAACTAATAACAAAACTTGAAAATGTTATAAGTTGTTGGTTATAAGTTATTAGTCAATTCGGGGGCGTAGCTCAGTTGGTTAGAGCGACTGCCTGTCACGCAGTAGGTCGCGCGTTCGAGTCGCGTCGTCCCCGCAAAGTTCGAAATAATCGCTTTAGTTAGCGATTATTTTTAAAACCAAATGTATGAGTATTGACATCTACTTAAAAATCTGTTACACTATTTGGTCATGGTGAAAAGATCGTGACAAAAATTGTTCTTTGAAACTTAGGATACTAAACTTCTTTGCAAAAAAAATAAAAATTATAAAAATAAATGAAAAGGTATAAAGGAAAAGGTGATTAGACAATGACAAAGCAAGCATATGTGGTAAGAAGCGGAGGACAGCATTTTGGTGATTACGATGGAACTTTTTTGACAAATATCGCTGGATTGTCAAAAAATGGAAAAGTTTCTATACAGTACACTTTGCAACTACTCAAAGAGCTGGTAGATAGTGGCTTAGTAAATCTTTCGCGCCATCCATTCAAAAACTCACCCTTTAGAAGGGCGAAAGAAACAGCAACAATATTAGCAGAAGGACAACTCTGCGAAACCGTAGAAAGGCTTGGACCAATGCATGAAAGTTCGTGGAATTTTCTGAGGGATAATTTTCCTGATGCAGTATGGTGCAATATCGGGAAATTATTTGAAAATCAAGCAGTAGGTCTTCTTCATATCGAAGGTGAGAGCTTGTTTAAAGCTATCATTGAGTCAATTTCAATGATAGAGCCAGGAGAAACTGTAGTCTTAGTAACACACTCCCGCCTTATAGAAGCGGCAATGGCAATAGCAAGTGAATGGAAACCACCTGAATCCGAGGTAAAAGAAGGAGACATTATTGTCTTTAATTTCGACGATGATAATAATTTTATTGCCGATAATCCCTCAACAATTTTTGGGCACCTTAGGCCTAGTCCCGAAGAGTAGCCCTTTAAAAAATAAACATGATTTCTGCTCGT
>JAGLOZ010000088.1 GCA_023137595.1 Minisyncoccota bacterium
AAATTTTTGTAAAATTTGACCAAAACATGAAATTGCAGTAGGAATTAATTACGCAATGGA
Source organism: Minisyncoccota bacterium (assembly GCA_023137595.1). Lineage (GTDB taxonomy): Bacteria > Patescibacteriota > Minisyncoccia > JAHIHE01 > JAGLIN01 > JAGLOZ01. The sequence continues at coordinate 61 of JAGLOZ010000088.1, forward strand.
TTTAATATCCAGAAGATCCAATTTGTTTTTTAATTTTATCAATTACTTCTTTTGGATCAAACTGAGCTTTGATCAAATAATCCCTTACCCCTAAATTTAAAGCCCTTTCTATCTCTACTGACTGCCCTGAATTTGAAATAATAATCACTGGAATTTTTTTTAAATTAAATTCTTTAAGCTTGTTCATCTCCTCCATAACTTCATACCCGTTCAGTTTAGGCATAATTATATCAAGTAGAACTAAATCTGGTTTTACTTCTTTTATTAATTCTAAACCTTCTTTTCCGTTTAAGGATACAAAAACTTCATATCCTTCTTCTTTAATTTTTTTTTCAAGAAGTTCAATTAAGATTTTTTCATCCTCAATTATTACAATTTTTTTAGACATAAGTTCGAAAATTATTATTTATTTTTGATTAGGGACCGCAAATAAACAGCACCCCCAAGTTTGCGATATTTACGCCAGATTGACTTGAAAAAGATTGAAAGATATCAGATATATATTAAGAGTTTTTTAAAGCCAAGATAACATGAACCTGCCTGCCGACAGGCAGGGATGAGATGAAATTGGGAAGGTTATTTGCTTACGGACCCTTAACACGTTTCCGTTCTTAAATTTTAATAGGAATAGCAAAACAAAAAACAGTTTCCTTATTCTCTTCAGATTCAAACCAAATTTTCCCTCCATGAGATTCTATTATGTTCTTATTTATAAACAATCCAAGTCCGGAACCGACTGTTTCAGCTTTTACCGCATTTTCCGCGCGAAAAAATTTAGTGAATATTCTCTTTTGCTGGCTTTTTGAAATTCCAATTCCACTATTTTTAATCTGAAAAATTATTTCTTCTTGGACTTTATTTTCTTCAATCGAAATTATTATTTCCTTTCCTTCAAAGCTATAATTGATGGCATTATCCACAAGATTCTGAACAACAATTCTTATTTTTTCTTTATCAGCCAGCACTTCAGGCAGGTTTTTCGGTTTTTCAAAATTCAATTTTATATTCTTTTTGCTTGCCTTAGAATTTAACGAATCCACTACTTCATAAACAATTTTTTCAAATTTGAAAGAATCGTTTTTTTGAATATATCTGCCCTCCTCAATTCTCGACAAGTTCAACAGATCGTCAACGAGATTGATCATTCTTTCGTTAGACAAATTAGCCTTTTGCAAATACTCTTTTTGTTCTTTAGCTATTTCTCCCAAATCGCCGTCCAATAAGGATGTCAATGTCCACTTAATAGCGGATAAAGGAGTTCTCAGCTGATGAGCGGCAATAGAAACAAATTCAGTTTTTAGATTTTGTACCGTTTTTTCTCTGGTTATATTATGAAGAATAACAAATTTTCCAATTTTTCCTTTATTACCGGTTATCAAAGCAACAGATACTTCCAAAACTAAATCATTTTTGATCTTAAGTTCTTTTCTAAAAACTTTATCTATATTTTTGCCAATTATGCTAAAAAGTCTGCTTAATTCCGGCATATTAAAAAGATCTTTAGCAAACTTGCCGACAATATCTACTTTTTTCAAACTAAGATATTTTTCCGCTTCAAAGTTTATAATTGTTAGCTTATTTTTATTGTTAAATATTAAAAGACCGTCAGAGAAATTTTTTATAATAGCAAGAGTTTTTTCTTTTTCTGTTTCCGCTTTGATTTTCTCCTTCTTAATGTCCTCCAATATATTGAGTAGCGCCTTTTTTGAATCCTCTAATTTTTTAGTTCTTTGTTTTACCTGCTTATCAAGATTATCAATGTTTTCCCTTAATTGCCTTGTTCTAGCCCTGAGTCTTATTTCTAAAATTTCATTCATTTCTTTCAATTTCTTCTCGTCCTCTTCTAATATTTTTATTTTTTCATCCAATTCATCATTAACCTTGCCCAATTCTAGATCACGCCTGACTAGAAGCTTGGCAGTCCTTTCCATTTCTTCCATAAAGCTAAGACTAGCACACTTTTCAGCTTTATTTTTGTCTTTTTTGAGCATAATAATAAATTAGGTAAACATACCTGCCCACTAGACAGATAGGCACAAAGCACGCCACTGAAGGCGAACAAACGTTTGTTCGCCTTCACTTAAACAAATGTTAAATCACTTTGAAACAAAATTAATCTCCTAAAACCAAAATAACATCAGTTTCATTATGAAATCTAGAAAAACGGTTTTCCTCATTATCTCCTATCGGAGCTATTTCGCCATAAGTATAGAACCCTATCAATGGAACATCTTTTCCTAAAACATTTTGGATGGCATCAATTTCATCTTTTGCATATCTTCCAAACAGTTTGCGTCTGGCAATACAGTCAAAAATAATAGCAGCTTTTGGAGTTTTTCCTTTAAGCTCTGACAATGCTTGTTCCGCCGCTTCTTTGGCAGCTTTTACGGCTTCTTCTTTACTCCCTATCATAAGCCTTACTTCCGATCCTTCCGAAATCTCGGCCGCGCAAGTTATAGCCCCTTCATCGTCAACCGTTATTGGAGCCCTGACCAACAGTTCATCGCTTCCTTCTATGCTTATTCCTAAAGGATAAGTAATAGCCATTTTAGCAAGCGGCTCTTCCTTAAGTTCCTCCGCTTTTTTTCCAAAATAATCTTCATAGATACTAACAGCCGGTTTGCCGTCCAATTCTTTTAACACAGCTCCGTCTGACTTTGTAGCTTTCATAGGAACGCCGATCGCAACCCAGCCATGACGAACTCCGACTCCTATGCTATAGTTTCCAGACAAACCAATGCCTACTAGAGAAGAAGGGAGGACATTGCCGTTATAATATTCATAAGTTTCTTTAAACAGAAAATCATCTCCCGCTGCTCCGCCCACTATTAAATGATCCTTGCCTAAAGCATCCTGAAGTCCGCGTACAACATCCGCTCCGTTGCCATTTAATACATCGGTTAGCATTAGCAAACAATTCACATCTTCTTTTGACTTGCTCGTAATATCTTCAGCTAACTTTGCTCCGGCTTCTTTAGCTCCAGTTTTTATCTCTCCTCCTTTTCCAACAGTAAAATCAATAGAATCCGACCTTATGGCCATAACAGCCACACTTCCCTCAGACGGTCCGTCACTGGTGATCTCTCCGGCAGTACTGCAACCGACAAGAGCAGCGTCTCCACTCACCTCTTTAATCCCGAAAAGCATTTCTTGCTGATCATGCTTTACCGAAGAAAAAACAATGATTAATTCAGGGTCAACGACTTGATCCATTGCTTTCTTGCAGGCTTCAATGCCCGCCTTTTTTGAGTCAGAATTTTTGCTAATTCCGACTCCAGCTTTAGTTCCCATAGTTTTTTTGTTAATTTATTAATTTTTTTAAGCTCACAATAAAATCTGCCGGTTTTCCTTAGTTTTTCCTCAGATTATTCGAAGATCGTCACTTTAAGGTAAAATCAAAAAATCTAAACTTCTAAAAACTACTGAAACAAATTAAATAGCAAAAATTTTAAACCACTAAATAATTTATACAAACTTATTATCAATTATTTATTAATAATTATTTATATTTTTGCATAAGATATATTAGCTATTTTTATTTTATTACAATTTTATTTTTTGACAATAAAATAAATAGGTTTTCAACACATTTTTGCATCTTAGACTTTAGCCAGAGCAGGAATTCACTGTTAGAGTGTAAATTGAAATTTCTATATCTCAACTAAAAATGAATTATAACATATTATGACCCTCTAATCAATAAAAAAACATCGCAAGCGATATTTTTGTTCTAAATAAACTTATCATTGATTTACTTTGTGTCCCCGGCAGGAATCGAACCCACATCAAGAGCTTAGAAGGCTCCCGTTCTATCCGTTGAACTACGGGGACTGATAAAAACACAGTCACTTTATGACTGATTAAATATAACAAAAAAATATATAATAAGTCAAGTTTTCTATTGTCAATAAATAAAATACAAATCAAATCTTTCGCGTTTCAAAACTCAAAGATCTGATCTATCTTCAATCGGTTCAGGCAGAATTAAACTATTCTCTGGCATCGGATCATTTTCCGCTTCACTGTCAAGATCGCCTGATTTTTCATCCTCTGAAGCATTCAATTTCCTAAACTCAAAAGGATTGTTATATTTCATATTTTTTTTCATCTCAAATCTTTTGTCTCTTTCTTCTATGTTCACTAATATTTTTTTGAATACTCTATTGCCTTTTTTTATATTTAAAATCACCTTGCCTTCGGACGACTCTTCATATTCCATAAAATTTATATCTACGAACGCATGCTTATAAACAACATTAAAAACAAAAGCTACAAATATGCTAAAAAATATCAAGATGAATAAATATCTATATCTTGAAAATAAAGAAAATAGCTTTTTTGTATTTTTTTTGCTAAAATAAAATTTTATTTTATTCATCTGTCATTGTTATTTATTATCACGAACATAAACTTTTAATACAGAATCAAGAACAACTTCATTGTCATTATTTCTTGAAATTTTCATTTTTTCAATATCAATATAATATTTTAAATTTTCCAGATAACTCAAAAAGTGCATTATATCATCAAATTTGCCCGTAGCTTTTACATTATAGTTTATATACGACAAAAACTCAGTTGCTTGCATCTTTCCCTCGTTTGAAACATTTATACCGAGATCAACATTATTTTTTTCAGCCACACTTTTTATTTCAGTGACAAAATTAAATATACTTGAATAATCTATTATGTATTCTGAAACATTGCCGACATTTTTTTGCAGCTCATCATGCTTGTCTCTTATATTTTCTATCTGATCATTTTGCGCATTCAACTGTTTAATTTGCTTTTTCTTATTAATAATTTCCAAGCTTAAACCTTCTATTTTTTGAGGCAAATGAAAAAAACTGCCACAAAATAAAATAAGCACGACAGTTAGCAACAGGACTGCTTTAATGTATATTTTTTTTTTAATTTTGTTCATCATAAATTATTAGATTAGATTTTCAACACATACCTGCCTACCAGACAGGCAGGCATAAAGCGTTCCAGCAAGCGGTATTGCCTAATATCGCTTACCCTGAGGAAAATATTGAAATTCCTATATTTTAAATTAATTTGAGATAACATCTTCTCTTTTAACCGATAAAGCATACCTGAAATTTTCACCATCGTAGTTTTTCGGATTAATGTTGAAATTGAAAAAAGTTTCAGAATTTTTTAAATTATTTTCAAAGGCTAGAAGATCTTCCATTGCTTTGGAATCTCCAGTAATAACAACTTTAAAATTTCCAACGTTATCTTGAGAAGATATATTTTTTGTTTTATTTTTTTCCGAAATCCCGCTGCTCTCAAGTTCAATAGTGATATTATTTATCTTTATTCCAGGAGAAACAATTTGGCTAAAATCATCAAGGATCTTTGTCCAGTAAAGCTGTTTCTCCTGTATTTCAAAAAGACTATCTAACTGATTGTTATATTTCATTGCTTCTTTCTTAATGGAGTTTATTTCCTTAACTTCTGATCCTAATTGCATACTATCTAATTGTTTGTCTAATTTTTTATTCTCTATGCTTAAATATCCCACTGTAATTAATAAAATAAAAACAAAAATAACTTCAATTGCTATAATAATAGCATAATTATATACCGTTAAACGACCTATCTTTTCCCATTTGATATTCAACTTATCAACAGGAGACAATAAATTAATTTTCATCATAATGAATTAGCATTAAGTATACAATATTTAGTATTAAGCATATAGAGTGCAATACGATTGATTTTTGAAGTACCGACCAAATAAGCATCAAATTCAAAATTACAAATTCCAAATAAATTACAATAATCAAAAACTCAAGATTCAAAACGGTTTAGAATTTTAAACATTTGAATTTATTTGGAATTTGTAATTTTGAATTTGCGATTTATCTTTTATTCAAAAATTTGGTTATTGAAAATTATGATTGATATTTGATGCCAATCTTATTCCTCTTGAATTCCTCTAAGAGCAAGCCCTAAAACAGTAACAAAGACAAGGGAGTCGGTTCTTGAAATAAGAGGAATCTCTTTGTCTTTGAAAGTCATTATATTGACCCACGGATTTCCTTTCTCAATTTCTTTTTTTATCTGTAATGATAAAAAAGAGCTTATTCCTACCATTTTTGCTTCTCCTCCGCAAATTATTACTTTTGCTATATCTTCATCTGACTCAAAATGTTCTTTATAATAATAAGTTAATTTATTTATATATTTTATCATTTCACGCAAAGAAGGCTGAATTGCCTTAAAAACTTCTTTACATTCGCCTTCAAATCTTAATCCGCACTTATTTTTCATATTTTCTGCCGCAATTTCGTCTATTCCAAGTCTTTCTGATATAGAATGAATAAATTCTTCTCCACAGACAGGAATGCTTGCCGTAAATTGGACAGCTGGATTTTTAAAAATTATAAAACTTGTTCTATCCTTTCCCAGATCAACAACCAAGATAGGTTTTGAAGATTGATCTTTGTTTATCAAGCTTCTTGTTATCGGAATAGATTCAATTTCAGCAGCAACCGGTTTTAATCCGGCTTCTTCCGCAACCAAAGAATATGAATCTACGAGTAATCTAGGTACAGCGGAAACAATAATTTTCAGGATTTTATCATTGTCGCTAGGAAGAATTTGCCAATCAACATACGCTTCATTGATATCTATAGGAAATAGCTGTTCCGCTTCATACCTAACCGCCTGTTCAATATCATCTTTTTTAGAATACGGAATTCTAACAACGCGAATGAACCCTTTCGGCTCTGGTATAGAATAAATAACAAATTTAGATTTTATCGGATTTGGTTTGGCGTTTGATAATGTTTTTTTAATTAACCTTACCACTTCTTCTTCGTTTTTTATTTCTCCATTGACTATTAATCCTTTCGAGATATCCTCTCTCCCATAAGAAAAAAGGTTTATTTTTCCTCTTTTCTTTCTAAGTTGGGCAACTTTAATAGAACGATCGCTCAAATCAAGTCCAAAAGCGCTTAGATTGTCTCTAAAAATTGACATAAAATAAATTGCTACTTTGTTAAATTGTCACGCATTTTATTCGTCTCCAGCAATTTAGCAATTTGACAATAAAAAACATTTGCAGAATAGCAAGAATCTAAAATGGGCGTTACGCTTTCATGCTAATATTAACCGCTATAGATTACTATCTATATTATACAACATTATTGAATTTCATTCCAGTTATTTATAATCCATCCGCCTCCCGGACCGCTTGTAAAATTTGCGCTCGCTAACCCGCTTTCATAGGTAACTTCGGCAAGATTTTCTAAGCTTAGTTTGTGGGCTGTTACTTCTTTAAGATTAGCGCCATTTTTGATATGGGCTATGCCGTTATGAGCATAAAATATAGCTCCATCCGCGTTATTTCTCACTTCAATGGCATAGGTAGCTGCTCCAGAATGAGTAGAGAGCATCAAAATATAAGTTTCATTGGACTCGGCACAATCGTCTTCTGCAACATTAAGTCCTTGCGAGCCGCAGATAATAATATTATTTTCAACAAGAATTTTTCCGCTAGTAGACTCGCTGCCAGGATCATCAACAATGATTACTCCGCTACTATCACTATAACCGCTGTCCAGCACCAATTTATTATTATTTTCCAATATTAAATTTCCCTCAACCCACAGAGTTCCTTTTAGCGTTATGATCACGCCAACTCCGGGATCAAAGCCGGTAGGACATATCAGCTTTCCGCCATCTATCGTTACGTCAGTTGATATATTACACAAAGAAGAATCCAAAATTCCGAAAACGAGCGCGTCCGCTTTCCAATCAGCAATATTGCTGTCAGAAATTGGCAGCGCCACAATAGGGGAGTCATCACTTCCAGGATAAGAGATTCCGCCAACAGTAGAGTCTGAAATTGTTTGATAATATGCATCTCCCGTTATCGCGCAATTTTTTATATCATGAGCACGAACATTTCCTCCTATCGTTAATCCGTCAACCGAAGTTGCGAGCCCGCCAGCCCAAGCTTTATATTCATAATCTCCTACCGCATCAGTTGTCCAGGATCCACTGCTCCAATCGGAACTATATTCAGAAACGCTATTGCCATTACCGGCTTTTCTGCCAATATAAAAATATTTATTATTCGACGAATCAACATCAACGACTATCCAATAGACAATTCCTTCCGTTAAGATCGCAGGAGTCAAAAAACTAAAATTAACCCATCCATAAGAAGAACCGATCTTTGAAGATGAAAAAACTGTTGTAGCTAATACTGTAACTGAAGGCGAACCGGAATTATCGCTAACAATTCTAATAACACCATCCGCAGGACCTCCATCCTTTTTCACATATAAAGAGACTTGAGATAATGTTGCCGTAGAAGTCGGAGTAAAGCTTATCGCAATATCAGTTGGCTCTCCATTCTTTCCGAATATCAGATCATCATTATATTCATCCCATATTCCATTAGTATCCAAGCTCATTCCCGTGGCAACGATAAGATCTCCCGTTATGGTTCCGCTTCCAGACACTGGACCATCAGAGTATAAATTTCCAACAATAGAAGAATTATTACCCATTGTCAGTCCTCCTTCTCCAACTTGCACTCCATAATGGAAAGAAATATTATCAACAGTTAGTTCGAGTTCGGTTTTAACCTTTCTATTGTTATTATAATAAGAAGAGAGAGCTTCTATGGTGGTTATGCTGCCGTCTTGAGTAATATTTTGGCTTATTTCAGATCCATCTAAATTAAAATCATTAATTGCCGTCCAGTTATAATCACTATTCATAACTCTCAAAAGCGCGTCTTCAATTCCAGATTCCGCAGAATAATAAGACCGAGCGGATAAAACTAAATTTTTACTAATTCTATTTTTTGTTGTGATAACCGCGCTTAGTGAAAAAGTCACGATCAAAACCAAGCTCATCATCGTGACAATGATCAAGATAGCCGCGAATCCGTGATTATTTTTTTTATTTTTGTTCTCAGTCATAAATAGTCATTATAAATCAAAAAGACCTCAAAGCTACAGTATTAACTAAATGAATTTCCGAATCAGATATTGCACTGTTTTTAGCCTGGATAACCATATCAATCATTATAGATTCTCGTGAACCATTTTTGTAATATGAAAATTCCATTCCAGAGACTAACACGCCTGACGAAGTAAGGGCTACGGGATCTGATCCATCTTCCTTTAAAAAAAGAGTATCGTTCTCAATATAAAAATCAACAAAGGTAATATTTTCGCTAAAGGAAACACCAATTTCCGTTGCTAAAGATAATTGATCTCCCTTAGATGAATTATAATCATAGTTAACAAAATTGCTTGTCGGAAGATAAATATATTTTGAATTTGCTATTTCGTATGTCATTCTCTCCATTACGCTATGCGCGTTTGAGCTTACTTTTGATAAAGCTGTTATCTTATTATTAGCTCTGATAACAAAAAAAGTGACGCTAAAAAGAACAATCGAAATAATTCCGATCAAAACAGTATAAACGATCATCTCTATAAGGGTGAAACCGGATTTATTATTTAAACATTTTAACATAATAACATTTTAACATATAAAAGACTTCTCAGCTTTAATCGAAAATTGATCATTAATTGCCAGTCCAAGGCCGGTCCCCTCTCAAGACGGGCATAACGCCTGGGGCGGAAAAATTAGAAATTGAAAATTTGTTCAATCTTTCAACGAACTCACCATTACATGTAGGATTACCGTGATGATATTATCATTCTCAATTCATCGAAATTGTCCTAATTATTAAAAATTAGTCAAATATTCATGCAGCTCTATCTGTTTTATTCCGTTTTTTGTTTGATAAGAAACACTAGAAGTAATTTTTAATGTTTCAACATCCAGTGCGCCTCCGCTGGAAACAATATCTTTATATATGCCTCCGTCTAAAACACGATATACATCAGACGAAACTATCTGCACAGTATATCTTCCGATAGTTTTACTTCCAAAAACTGGTATCCATTTTTTAGGATCAGAAGCATCCGCTTCAAAATAATATTCACTTCCTTTGACAAGAGCGTTAATATTCGTCCAATCCTCATCTCTAACACTCCTTGCTTGTTCCAATGACGACTTTGCGAAATACAGCGCTTCTGCTCTATTAATATCTTCTGCAACAATTTTCAAAGAAAAATTAAGATATAAGATAGCAGACAAAAAAACAATTGTACCTATGGTTGCTGCTATGATTATCTCAACTAATCCAAATCCTTTTTGATCAAAATTATTCATATTTAATTTTATAATATAATATTTATTTGTTTTCAGCTCCTTATTGAATTTCCATTACTCCGCCGTCAAAACCCAATTCCACAACCACTTCTCCGGCAATCTCTTCATAAGTCGCAATATCTTTTGCTCCCGCGTCAGTAAATATATAAAGCTTATCATTCTCAGTTTGTTCTCTTATGATGCACAAGACAGAATGATCGCTTGCGTCTAACCAGCTCTGAATTCTTATCTCTTGATCAAAGCCACTAACCGCAGTCTCACCGACCCAGTCAAAAACGCTTTCGCCAGCACTAAGATAAGACGCAATATCAATATCATTCGTTGCTAATGCGACTTCAAACTCATCCACCCACTTAAGACTTAAAACTGTAGCATCCTTGACATTCCATCCCAAATGAAAGTGCACATGGCGAGCATTTGTTATAAGAGGTTCAATACTCGTCTGAAAAGAATTTAAGCTAGTCTGACCATCAGAATTAATCACAATTTGCTTTGTTTTAGAAGGGTCATTTATAACTTCTATGCTTATATTCCCTGAAGTATTAGTTGAACCAATCAAACGATTGAACACTAGATCATTTCCACCACCGATAAGACCTACTGGGATATTAATTTTTATATTATCTGAGAAAACATAAACTTCATTTGCAGGCGCGAAAGCGTCAAATGTATCACCCTCAAAAACTACGACCTTGTCAGCTTCAAAATGAACACTGTGATTTGTGCCGTTTAAAGCGCTAATTGATCTGGACTTGGCAAGCTTAATTTTCATATCAATGCTTTTGGCCGTATTCTCTAAATTTATAGAGTCATCAAAACTTCTACCAGAAATTATTACGATACTTAATATAATTGAAGCAATAAAAACTACTACTATAATTTCAATTAAAGAAAAACCTTTTTGGAATTTGGAATTAAATTTTTTCATATGTATTTTATAATGTGTAATATAACAATTTTTTCTTTATGTGCTTGTCTTGAAAAACCTTCCGCGATATTAGATGTCATGGAAATTACAGCTCTTCTGATCCGGCCTGTTAATTCAAATGTTTCTTCTCTTGGAAAATCTTTAGTAATTTTATAGATCATTAACACCGGCTTATGCGTTTCTTTTCAAGCATTTAAATCCGTAAATGATTCTATTTTCTTTGAATTGTTTTTCATAATTCTAAATTCAAGATTCAAATCCTACATCGCTCCCATGATAGAATACATAGGCTGGATCATGGAAATCGCAAAGAATCCTACCGCCCCTCCGATGACAAGCATTAAAACCGGCTCAATTATAGAAGACATATTGGCAGTAACTTGCTCAACTTCATCTTCATAAAACTCGGATACTTGTTTCAAAGTCTCCTGGAGCGTTCCAGTCTCCTCTCCGACCTCTATCATATTGATCATTAAAGGATAAAAAAGTTTATCATATCTTCTTATAACTTCACTAAGCGAAACTCCCTTTTGCACTTCCTGGCAAGCGTCTTTTATTGAATCCTTATAATACGTGTTTCCCAGTGTTTTAGAAATAATATCAAGCGCTTTTACGATTGAAACACCGCTAGCGATCATGGAACTGAGAGTTCTGGAAAATCTTGCCATATTTATTTTTGAAACTATTTTTCCTATTGCCGGCAAATGAAGCAATGTAAAATCAAATTTTCTTTTTCCTGACTTTGTTTTAATGATCTTTAAAAATAAAAAAACAAAAGCGATAAAACCAGCTAAGATTAATAATCCATGATTTTGAAAACTGTCGCTTACAAATACGATCATTTTTGTTGAAGCTGGAAGTTCTGCTCCTGTTTCAGTAAATATTGCCAGAAGAGAAGGCACAACAAAGATCATCATCAAAACTCCGATAACAACCATGGCGAATATTATCACAGCTGGATATGTCATCGCCCCTTTCACTCTTGATGTTAGCTCGTGCTCTTTTTTTAATTGAAGGTAAAGTATGTCTAAAACTTCTTCAAGATTACCACCGATCTCGCCTACTCTTATCATATTGACAAAAAGATCATCAAAAACTTTTGGATATTTAGCTAAACTGCTTGCCAGTTGATTTCCTTTTTGTATATCTTCTCTAACAGATTCCAAAATTTCTTTAAAATAGACATTTTCGGTTTGTTCCGCTAAAACCGTAGTTGCTCTTGAAAAGGACAGTCCTGCTTTGAGCATAACGCCAAGATGGCGCGTAAAAAGCATTTTGTCTATAGTACTGACTCTTTTTAAAATTTTAGAGATTTCAATATTTTTCTTTTCTTCTTTTTTAGATTCCTGGACAGAAATAAGCGTCAAACCGATGTTGTTTAACTTTGCCATAAGATTGCTCCTATTTTTGGCATTTATTTCTCCAAATTTAAATTCTCCGTTTTTAGTTTTAGCTTTGTAAGAGTATTGCATACATTAATTTTATTCTTTAGTAACTCTCGTAACCTCTTCTATGGTAGTAATTCCTTGAACAAATTTTATAACACCATCTTCCAGCATTGTAGTCATTCCGTCAGCTATCGCGGCTTCCTCTATTTCTTCTCCTGACGCGGAATTATTGATAAGTTTTTTGATTCTTTCATTAATCTGCAAAACTTCAAAAACACCAAGCCTCCCTTTATATCCGTTTCTGCATTTACTACACCCTTTTCCTCTGGCAAATTTAAGATCACGCCACATTTCTTTATTGCTTTTATAGCTTTTCTTAACAATTTTATTTTTTTTAATGATCTCTGATATTGCGTCAACATTGAAATTTTGAGAGAAACTGTTATATAAAGGTTCATCAAATTTATATTCCTCTCTGCAATCCAGACAAATTTTACGAACAAGCCTTTGAGATATTATTATATTTGTAGTAGAAGCAACTAAAAAAGATTCTACGCCCATTTCCGCAAGTCTTGGCAACGTTCCCGCGGCGCTGTTTGTATGTAATGTAGAAAGTACCATATGTCCGGTTAAAGCGGCATGAACCGCTAATTCAGCTGTTTCTCTGTCCCTGATCTCTCCCACCATAATAATATCCGGATCCTGACGCAAAAGAGCTCTCAGTCCGGATGCAAAAGTAAAATTTATTTTACTATTAATTTGCGATTGATTGACTCTGGGCATTCTATATTCTATAGGATCTTCCAGCGTGCTCATATTAACATCAGGGGTATTTAAAATTGCTGAAATTGTATACAAAGTAGTAGTTTTCCCGCTACCGGTAGGACCTACTACAAGCACCATTCCGTCTGGTTTTTTTATTTCAGAATTAATGATTTCAAGATCTCTTTTTCTAAATCCGATCTGTTCAAGTGTCAGATTATTTGAAGATTCATTAAGAAGGCGCATAACTATCTTTTCGCCATCAAAAACCGGGATTATAGAAACACGAAACGCCACTCTATAATCAGACGACTCAATTTTAAATCTACCGTCTTGAGGAAGCCTATGCTCATCTATTTTGAGATTTGAAAGAATCTTTATTCTTGCGACTATTCCCGGCAAAATGATTTTCGGCAAAGTCATAGCATCATGCAAAACGCCGTCTATGCGATACCGAACAACAACGTCCTTTTCCTCAGGTTCAATATGAATATCACTCGCCCCTTGCAAAATAGCATGTTTCAGCAGCGTATCTACGATCTTTATAACCGGAAGATCTTCTGCCGCTTTTTTAAGATCAACGCGCACTTCTCCGCCCTCTTTTTCAGATTTTATAACAAGATCTTCTATCTCACCTTCATCTTCAGAAATATTAGCATCACCAACCATTTCACCAAATTCTGCTTTAAGACTTTTTTGGAATAATTTTAAAGCACTTTTTATTCCTTCTTCGTCAGTCAAGCAAGGAATTATTTTTAATCCGGTTTTCTTACTAATAAAATCAATAAATTGAAGATCGTTCGGATCAAGCATAGCAACTTTAAGATGTAATCCTTGTTTGTCAAAAGCTATTGCCTTATACTGTCGCGAGACTGGCTCTGAAATAATTTCCAAAACTTCCGACTTAATTTCACTTTCTTTCAGATCAACAAAAGGTATTCCTAAAATATAAGCCTTGAGCTTGTTTAGTTCTGCTTTGGAAATTAACTTTTTTTTTAATATTATCTCTTCAAAAGTCGTATTATTTTCCCGCGCTTCATTAACCGCCGATTCTAAATCTTTATTGGAAACCAAGCCAAAATCTAATAAAAACACTTTTAACTGACTATTTTCAACTTGCATAAAATTAAATGGTAAAATTGTTAAATTGTTAGTTTTTCGTTCGTGAATTTTATGAGATAATTTAATTCTTTTAAAATATGCTTATATTGTTCTTCTGTAATAAGTTTTCTAATTTTTGCTTTTTCGTTCCAATCTACAGATTCTTTTAGCGAGCCAAAACTATATCTGTAAAACTTTATTTTATCTTTTTTATTGTATCTTCCGAATCCTTCCGCGATATTAGCAGAAATTGAATCAATTGATCTTGCAAATTGTTTGCCAACAGTGTCTTTCAAGAAATAGTCCCATTCAACAACAATATCCCAAATATAATTTGACAAGTGAAAAGCGATCTTGTAAGAGGAAATATCGTTAAGCTTCAAATAGCTTTTCTCTTGCACAGTAACAATTTAGCAATTTAATCATAAATTTCAAATTTATCCAGTATAAACAAAATCTTGCTTAAATGCATAAAATGTCCTAGTTCTTTGATAGCGTTTCTTTTATTTTCTTTAAAACATCATCCAGATGAAAATCGGCTTTGACTAGATAAGTAGTAGCTCCCAGGTCTAAAGCCTTTTGAATATCGCTTATATCACTAAGATTAGTCAATATAATGATCGGAATTTGAGAATCATTTTCTCTCAGCTTTTTCAGCACCTCAAAACCATCCATCTTTGGCAAAATTACATCAAGCAGAATTAAATCAGGCTTTTCTTTCAGGGCCAAATCTAGCCCCAACATTCCATCAAGAGCGCTTAAAACATTATATCCTTCCTGAACCAAGACATCGTTAAGCGCTTTTTGTAAAGTAGCCTCGTCTTCAACAACAAGGATCTTTTTTTTATTATCCATATTTTTTTATTAATAGTTAAGATTATAGAACAAGCTACAAGTTGTGAGCTATGAGTTGCGCGCCGGCAACCTAAACCAAAAGATACTTCCTTTTTTCTCTTTTGATTCAAATCCAATACTTCCGTTTGAACTTTCAACTGCTGCTTTAGCGATATAAAGTCCCAGACCTGTGCCAATAGTTTGCTTCTTAGCAATATTGCCAGACCTGAAAAATTTATCAAAGATCTTTTTTTGATCTTTTTCAGGAATTCCCGAACCATTGTCTTCAACCGTAAAAACTACTTCATCTCCTTTATTTTTTAATGAAATTTTAATTATTCCGTTCTCTGAACCAATATATTTTATGGCATTATCAATAAAATTCTGCATTACCATTTTAATTCTAATAGAGTCAGTTTTCACTGATCCCAAGTCCTTATCAACGCTAACTACTAATTCCGCATTATTAGCCAACGCAAAAGAACTAAGCTCTTTGATAACAGTTTTTAAAATACCGGAGAGATCAACGGTCTGCAACCCAATATCCATTTTACCAGATTCGATCCTCGAAACATCCAAAAGATCGTTAATAAGTCTTATCATTCTGGATGTATTTTCTTGAATATCTTTCAGATATTCCGCTTGCTTGTCGGATAAACATTTATTTTTGTCTCTAAGTAAAATATCCGTTGCCCAGCGCATTCCAGAAAGAGGAGCTTTGAGTTGATGAGAAGCAATTGAAACAAATTCAGATTTCATCTTATTTGCTTTTGCAATTTGCTGAAATCCGTTTATTGCCGAAGATCCAATGCTGAAAATAATGACGCTTACGGCGCTAACGCTAAAAACAACTAATTCCGGCACATTATATTCCCGAACAATAACATACACGCCGAGCATAGAAGCAATATTTATAAAACCCATCATAAGAAATAAAAAACCAGGACACTGCCAAAGTCCTAGATTATTTTCCCTGCAGTCCTTAAAAAATACTTTGTATATAATTTTATTTATCATTTTTGTTTTTGTTTTTATTATTATAATTATAACACAAAATAAGTTTTTCGTGAAATAATATATTGTATTGTTGTAATATTGTATTGCTCTATTGTCGTATTGTTGGCTCAGAAAACATGAGACCAATGAAATATAAAAGTTCGTAAAGATGCGGTTTATTATGCACAGATTTAATTTGATCGTGCAATCATATTTACTGCGCACTGTAGAGACGCGATTAATAGAGTCTCTACGGATATGCAAATCCTGCTGCAAACAAAAAAAGGCGGCATTTTCATTATGCCGCTTTTTAGTTTCTGCACTTTCAACCTTATAGACTTTGCGAACTTTCGACTCTACAAGCTCATCACGTCAACTCCTGTAGTATAAAGATCTAGTTCTCCTTGGTTGACGCTGTAAATTGCCGGTCCGGAACCGCCGTGAGATAAGAAATCTTCGGCAGTCATATTGATCCAGTGTTTGGATTGATCGCCATTGATCTCATAGACCTTGTCAGTCGGACCGGCAGCTCCATTTTCTCCGGTATTGTATCTTACCCATCCAGAGAGAGAATAATGATCAAGTGAATCAACCTGCTTTAGATTCTCCCATTTAAGATGTCCGTAATAATCAAATATTTCAAGAGAAACAATATGTCTGATATATTTTGTGTCTCCAACTTCTTTGACAATGTAAACTGCAAATGGATTAGAAGATAATTGACATTGGATGATGTCGCCGTCCATAACTTGAGAATAAGGAGTGATTTGAGTTGTTTCCTCAGAAATTGTCGTTTCGTCGGTTGTTTCTTCAGCAGCAGTTTCAGAAGAAACAGATAAAGTTATCGTATCGGAAATAACGACAGCAATGTTCCCGGATGAATCTTTAAATTTCACATAGACGGTTTTTTCGCCATCACCTCCGCTCAACGTGAATTCTTTTGAAGTCGCATAGTTTTCCCAGCTTGCGCCTGTGAAATCCGCATCTTCAGAAATTGCCATTGTGCTCGCTCCTGTTGCCAAAAGAGTTATCGTCACAGACGCTGAAGTTGCTGTTTCTGCGCCATCTAAAATTGAAATTGAAATGTTTGTTGGAGGAGTTGTGTCAGAAGGAATGCCTCCGCCGCCACTGCTTGGAGGAGTGTCAGCTGCACAACTATTTCCGCTTAATGAATAGCCATCACTACAGGTTATTGTACAATCAACAGCAATGATTCCATTGCTAACTGAACTGTTTGAACACATTTGAACTGCAGCAGAATAAGCTGATTCCGTATCATCATCATCGCCTGCCGTTACTTTATAATAATAAGAAGTAAACGCGGCAGTTGTAGTGTCAATATAAGTTTCAGTGCCAGCTAAAATCGCGGAAGCGCTGATTTGGGAATATGTCGTATCATCAGTAGAACGATAAATGGCATAGCCGTATAAATCGGTAATCGCGGAAGCGTCTGAATTGGTGGTTACAGCGTTCCAACTTATCGTGTTTGAAGTTCCTGTTCCAACGCTTTGTGCAACACTAGTCGGAGCAGCAGGCGCTACACCGTCCGGAGAAGTTCCCAGAGCAAAAACCGTGAGATGGTTCGTGGAGGCCTTAAACACTAATTTATAATCGCTGTAATCAGTATTATAGACAAACGTCGGATTAGTTCCCAGCGCATCATCAATAAACTTTTCAAACCCGCTTTGAGTTGTAGTTCCGTTATAGACAGTCCATTCTGAACTGCTGTCAGCTTTATAATAAGCTGTTTTAGTAGTAGCTAAATTAACCCACTCGCTTAAAGTGTCGTCCCAATAACCGACTTTCAAAGTTTTCAGTTTAGTCAGATCGGTCATTTCAGTGTTAGCGATCACATCCGCCCTATAAATGATCATTTCCATATCAATATAATTATCTAGATTGGTGATCGGCTGTCCGGAATTGTCAGTCGCGGTAATATTCTTGCCTTTATCGGCAAATGGTTTCATAGAGTTGGTAGCGGAAACAGTGGATGTTTCGGAAGTCGCTACCGTTCCGCTGGAAGTTGAACTTCCCAAAGCGTTCGGCGGCACTGTCAGTTTAACACCCGTTCCGGACGCTTTACCAGTGCTTGTATTTTGCGCGGTATCATCGATCACGCCTCCGGATGCAGGAGTCATCGGAGACGACTTAGTCAAATTCGTCCAATCAGCATTAACGCTAAGTTCAATATTTTTACCGGTCAAGCTACTGCCGGAAACAGTAAGCGTAGCTGGTAAATTATTCTCACGATATTGGCTTTCGGAATAACCGTTAGCCATGCCAAATACTTTCCATGTTCCATTAACCACTCCTAATGAGAAAGTTCCGCTTCCGTCAACCGGAGCATGCGTGTGTGCGCCTGTACTTATATTCTCGGCGTGTACCCAGCCGTTAGGAATTTCTTCACCGGAGTCATAAGCGCTATTATTGTTAGTGTCCGCATATATCTTTCCAGAGATCGTACTGCTTTGCGCAGCTAAAGTAATATTAACTGTGTATGTAGCTTCTGTTCCGGCAATGGAAGTCGGCTCGCTTGACAGAAAACCTTGCTTGTCAGCGCCGACAAAATAGTTGCCGGAAGATAATTTTGGCACGATCATTGAATAACTGCCATCAGCCGCGGCCGCTTGCCCGCCTGAATGAAATCCTGTTTCCGGATCTCCGACCCAGACCCAAGCGTCCATTTGTCCCGCGGCAGGACCGCTTATTATTCCTGAAACAGTAACAACTTCCGCGCCGGCAAGATCCGGCAAAGCGAACTGAACCACTTCATTGTCCGCGTCAACAACGATACATCCTTTATCGGTATCAAAGGCCGGACTGGTGCTCTTTGGAATGAAATGACCTGCCCCCGGAACATCAACAAAGAAGAGGTAATCGCCAGCTGTCAGCTCCACTGCCGGATCATCGCCGGAAATATCGCTGACTCTTATAGATTTATGAAATCCTGTAGGAATACAGTCATAATAACTTCCCATATCAGTACAAGTAACTCCGTCAATATTAAGGAATGCTTCATTTCCGGAATAGGTAGCCTTGTTATCAAATTGAATGGTAGTTGTGTTCAAGCTTCCGCCTGCAATGGTAATATCAGCGCCTATTACATCTGAGCTTCCAACTGTGATATTAGCAGGACTATTTGCTACTCCGTCAACTGTCAACTCAACCTCGCCATAATCAGGAGTCCAGATGTCAACGCGATAATACTTGGAACCGCTGGCAATTCCTGGAACTGAGATCGAATATACACCGCTTGAATCTGTCATACCACTATATTCTCTTCCCAGATAATTTCCATTAGCGTCATAAGCCACTGCCCTGATCGGCCTATAATTTTGAGTGACGCCATTAATAGTTATTGTTCCGGAAATTGTTTTCCATAATATATCAGTATCAGGCTTTAGATTAATATCTGATTGCGAAGCGTCATTGACAGTAACCAACAGATCATATTGCATCCAGCCGACTCCCGACGCATCCGCTTCAACCTGCCAAGTCCCATTGTCAACATAAAGAATATAATTACCGGCAGCATCGGTCATTGTGTCGGCGTGCCCCCAGCCGTTTGGCTGATACGCCCAGACCGGCGCGTAAGCAACCGCTTGAGAATTAGAATTCAAAACCTTTCCTGAGATCGTGTAAGACGGCATTTGCAGAACCAATGACAAACCGGTAACATCTGCTTGAACATTCACTGACTGCTCCGGTCCAGACGGCAATCCCGGCTTATAAGCGCCGATCACATAGGTTCCTTTAACAGGAACTTTCAAAACGAACGATCCGTCAGTAGCAGTTTTGGTATTTGCTCCTCCAAATCCGCCCATTGGCTGATAAGCATAGACTTCAGCATCCGCGATTCCATTTGTCCCGTCAGTTACTGTTCCGGAAACAGTCGTAGTAACTTGGCTTGAAATATCAAAACTAACTGTCGCAGGAGAAGCTGTACTGCTAACAACTTTGACATTTGTCGGCATTGGCGGCATCCAGTCGGGCATTGGCGGAGGACCGGCCATCGGACCCATCGGCATTGCCGGACCGATCCCAACCATCCAGTCACCATCAGGCAAATATAATGTATAATCAGTTGAACCGTTTTGAGTGCCAACGCCAGTTAAAGTTTTTACTCTGAATCCGCTTGGCGATCCGGCAAAAATATCTACATCATCATCTACGCTATTAGTAGAAAAATCACCAGTCAAATTGATCGTAACAGCTGTTCCAGAGGTACCTTCTTTTTCCAAGACAATATTTTTAGTCGCGCCTGATCCGGAAACCCAGATTGGCTCAGGCATCGGATTGCCAAAATAGTTAATGCTATTGATCGTTACTGTCGGTTCGGTAAAAATGTGATACTCTCCATCAGGCAAACCGGCAAAAGAATAGGTTGCCGAACCGGCTGAAAACGCAAAAGATGTTGCTTCCATCGGACCTGTCATCGGCGAACCAAGATAAACAGTCATTGTGCCGGTAGTAGCGTCAG
>JAGLOZ010000089.1 GCA_023137595.1 Minisyncoccota bacterium
TATTTATCAACATTCTTTATAACTTCTCTAAATCTCAAATATTCACTAAGACGAATTCCAGTCCAACGACCTAAAAATATATTAATAACAAATAATAATAAAATATATTCCGGATGCTCAAGAACTAAATTTCTAAAAACATCCCAAATTATGAAATAATAACCTGCAATTGAAATAACAAGGGTTTCAACAGAGAGAAACGCCGCAGTTCTAAATCCTTTTTCAACTTGAGTGGAAATAAATTTTTCTATAAGTGTTATCAAGATAAGAATGGGAAGAATAGAGGTTGAGGCAAGTCCGCTTTTGTTTAAATATCCCCCAATCGCAAGCAGCGTCAATATTGCCAAACTGATCACTGTTAAAACAATTGCCATTCTTGGCATATATAGTAAACGAAAATTTTTCAAAACATACCGCACTGCTGTTCCAGTCAGAAAAATAACTAGAAAGATAGCTATGCCATATTTGATTCCGATTGCCCAAAATGCAAAAGTTAAAACAAGCGGGGTATAAATACCAAACGATTTGACCCCGATCAACTGCCTAAATGCGGCAATCAAAGTGGCAATAAACGGCAAAGCGAGAATCAAATAAATTGTTTCTATACTCACTCCTTGGCTGGCGATGAGTTGGATTATATTGGACATAAGATTTTAGTTAAAAGTTATAAAGTTTATAAAGTTGAAAGTTTATCGGAGTAAGAGCTTTAGCTCTAGAACAACTTTTCGCCCTGAAGCTATCTCTGTTCTCTCAAAGCTTTTTTTAAAAGAAGTTTAAAATTTGGAAATAGCTTTATATTCTCTAAATCGTCTATTCCGAAAAAACCTACCCCCATTAGATTCTTTTGGATCATGCTTCATTTGTTTATAATCTTTGTCAATAATCTTACATAAATAGATCATATCATTATGGTAATGATCTCCTCCGATCAATTCACATAATATAGCATAAGGGACATAAAGAGCAGAAACATCAACATCATGATCAGACAAACTTTCATCTTTTTCACAAATTATTTCAACATTTAATCCCGTTTCTTCTTTCACTTCCCTTATAATTGTTTGATCTGGGGCTTCATTGTCTTCAACATGTCCACCGGGACAGATCCAGGCTCCAGGTTTTTTATGATCAACCAAAAGTACTTTTCCTTTGTCAATAATAATAGCAGATGCAGTAAAATGTTTTTTAAATTTATCTTTCATTTTCGCTAAAATTTAAATTGAATTTTTATCTTATTCCCTTGAATTACAAAATGTAAATTTTTATGTCATCCCAAAATAACAAAAATGGGCATTTCGTAATTCAAAATTATTCATTATTCTTGATCTTTGATTCAAACTTTACGCTACTTTCACAACAAACGGCAATGGCAAGCGCATCTGCCGTATCATCCGGCTTTGGGACCTCTTTTAAGCCTAAAATCGACTTTACCATCTGTTGAACTTGTCTTTTCTCAGCGCGTCCATATCCTACCACTGCTTGCTTAACCTGTAAAGGAGTGTATTCACAAATTTCCAATCCTTGATTTTTTCCAACAAATAAAATAACCCCTCTTGCTTGGCTGACAGTTATCACAGTCTTACTATTCTTGAAAAAGAACAGCTCTTCAACAGCCATTATTTGGGGTTTGTATTTTTTTATTATATTTTTCAACTCTTTTGCGATCAAGCCTAACCTTTCGGGCATATCTAAATTTTTATCAGTTTCTATGCAACCGAATCCTAAAACTTCTAATTTATTTTTTTGGCTCTTTAACACTCCAAATCCAGTCGTTGCAGTCCCAGGATCAATGCCAAGAATAATCATAAATTAATTTAAAAATTAAATACTCTTTGAATAAAATCTAGTCCTCAAGATTTGAACTAACATCATTCACATCTTCCTGTTCATCAAGAGCTTCAAAGAGTTTTTCTATCCGCATGTTTATTTTTTCATCATCAATTTTTATAGTATTTTTCGCTCGCCACTCAAAACCAATATCATTCATTTTTATATTATTTTTTTCCAAATTTTCTTTTACTTTGTATAGATCTTCGGGTTTTGTATAAACCACCACAACTTGATCTTCTATTTTCCCCCCTGATAAGGGGGGTTGGGGGGTTAGTGCGTCAAAATCTTCCGCGCCCGAGTCTATGATCGCCATTTCCAAATCATCATCGGCAAGCTCTGTTTGCTTTTTATCAATCTCAATATATCCAAACCGCTCAAACATCCATTTTACGCTTCCCACTTCTCCAAGCCTTCCGCCATTTTTAGAAAGAATATGCTTTATCTCTGCCACAGTCCTGTTCGTATTATCCGTCGTTCCCTCAATTATAAGAGCAATTCCCTCCGGACCATAAGCTTCATACAAAACTTCTTCTATCGTTCCACCTTCCAATTCGCCCGTTCCTTTTTTAATCGCTTTCTCAATATTGTCCAAAGGCATATTCGCCTGTTTCGCTTTTTCAACCGCCAATTTGAGAGCGGGATTCATACTCGCATCCCCGCCACCGTCTTTCGCCGCCAAAGTCACCGCTTTGGAAAGCTGGGAAAAAATCTTCCCCTTTTTCACGTCAGCAACGCCTTTTTGCCTTTTAATTTTTGACCATTTTGAATGTCCGGACATAAATTTATCTTAAACTAAATTTAATCAAATCTTTTTTTATAATTTTATCATCAACCTTAAACCCTTTCATATACATAATTTTTTCTGAATAATCCAGATCTTTGAAATAAGCAAGTTGAGCGCGAAACATTTTTTCATTAAATTCAGTTGAAAATATTTTTTTTGCCTTCTTGTTTATTTCGGCAATACTGTGATAGCTTTTTATAATAAAATATAAGTCAACATAATCTTTCCATTTAGCCCTGCGTCCAAGCGCGTATGCTTTCATCGCTGCCAAAGCCAGCAAGTCCGGCAGTTTTGCCATTTTATCAAATTTTTTTAAAAAATTAATTTTAAAAGGATAATAAAAAAAAGTAACTTTTACTCCATCAACAACTGCCGTATATTCATCTCTTTCGTCCCGCAAAACCTGCTCTATTTTTCCAACACTGACAATTTTTTTTCTGATTTTATAATTATCAAATTCAATATTTGTAAATAAATCAAAGTCAATGGACTGACGATGTCCGATATGAAGCGCGATAGCCGTCCCGCCGACTAAGCCAAAATCTTTTGAAAATAATTCAATTAAGGGCAAAAGTTTTATTTGGCCTGCATTTAAAATATCTTTATGCATATTTTTTAAAATAAAGCTTAAAATAATTCTTTATCTTAGGATTATAATTATTCCTTTTTCTGTTTATTTGTTTTTGAAAAATTCGCGCAACTTTTTTTATTTTTAATATACCGATCATTTCCTGAACATCATCAAAATTCCCGTAATTTAATACAGCCTCCACGATTGCCTCCTCTGAAATACTGCTTAAATCTTCCACATACCACACCAGATATGGCCTTTTTTTTATAAAATCCTTTATTGTCATAAACAACAATTATAAAAATAATTTCTATCTTCCAACAAAAAAAGAGTATCATCTAAGAAACACTCTAACTTATTTTAGTATAGCAAAAAATGGGTGTTTGGTCAATGGAAATATACCAGCTATTGACAATTTTTGTCAATGTATTAAATTGTATGTAATTGGAGGTATGTTATATATGAGTATTGTTGATAATGTAAGGGAAGGCATTGAAGATTCATCTTCAGGAATAAAAGTAATTCTTGAAACTTTGGAAGAAACAGCTGCAGATCTTTCAAAATTAGAAAAATACACTGGAGATAAAATAGAACTAAACATTGAGTCATTATTACTGATTCTAATGTTTGTTCCCGCTGAATCAATCTCTACAAGAGTTTTCAATCAGATTGAAGAAATTCATAATTTTCTAAAATCTGACGGGGACTATGATTTGAGTTCTCTCGAAAAAACATTGGAAAAAGAGGAAAACGAAGAATTTTCCTCGCTTAAACACTGTTATCTAGACGACTTTTTTTATCTCTGGCATGACCTAAGAATGGCCGAAGGATGCATCGTGAATCCAAATGTCTTCTGCCCTGATACTGAAGAATCGGACAGAATAACAAAGGCAAACACGCTTTTAGATTCAGCAGACACAGAAAGGCATTCAGATAGAGCACAAAAAGAAAAACAAAGAATACAAACACTCTCAAACAAAGCGTGGAGAACTCAGGGCACAGAATTAGCCGACCTAAATCAGTTTGAAAAAAAATAAAAACCATAACTTGCCAAATTTACTTTTGGCTCTTTTTTTATTTAATTTAAGGACAGTCCTTTTGTGAAAGGAATAAAAAAAGAACAGGGATGAGAGCTGCTCTTCTTTTTTATACGAAAGCTAGCCTATGATTAGTTTTCAATGTTTAAAAAAACAAACTTTTTCATCTTTCAAGACACGCCCTTTATTTTTGTTTAAAAAAACAGGAATTCTTTTAGAATTCCTATGGACTTTAATAATAACTCTGATCCTTTTCAAAAGCCAGAAACCCATTTATCAAACAAATATCAAACACTTGATCATTTCTATACGGTGGATTTTCAACATCTCCTATAATAAAATCAATATTATCCGCTTCTTCATCTTTTGCAATTCTTTTGCTTTCTCTGCAAGCTTCTTCTGATAAATCAATGCAAATTATATGAGATTTCCGAAAAACCTCCTTTGCAAGAAAAATTTCCAAAAGCGCTAACCCTGAACCAGGTGCAAGAATTATGCTCTCTGCAGTAAGATCATACTTTGAGATAATTTCCTTTAAGGCTTCAAGATAGTAAGCAAACTTTTTATCACTTTTATTGGCTTGCAATGTCACATATAAATAATAATATGCATTGAATACTTCCATCACAGCAAGCTTGAATGCTTTTCTATCGCTCTTGCCTTCGTTTTTTCTTAATCCGAACTCAAGAGCTAAAGCTTCTTTGATATCTTTTATTATCTCGTCAAGATAATCTTTGTTTTTTATTTCCTTAATATATTTGCCAAAAAAAATGATAAATCTATCACAAATAACATCAATATCTTCCATTTATTTTCCCTCCATTGTCAAATAGCATTTACTTTATATTTAATACCACATTACTCTATTATTAAATATTGTCAAATATCTTATCAGTTGGTTCAATGTCTCCGACTTGAACCTTTCTATTTCTTTCTTTTATTTCGTAAAATATTCCCCGCGTTCTTCTTGCTCTCCTTATCCTCCCATTCCCTCCTCCGGCGGACAGGCGCGCGAATTAGAGCATGAATAGAAATATATTAATAACAATTTATTAAACAATCACCAACCCTGCCAGTGTTATTGCCGATTAGATGATGTCCTTCTATTTTGCTCGTGAAACAATAATAATGTATTGAAACTATCATTTCAAGCAATGTCATTCTGAACTTGATTCAGAATCTATTGTC
Source organism: Minisyncoccota bacterium (assembly GCA_023137595.1). GTDB lineage: Bacteria > Patescibacteriota > Minisyncoccia > JAHIHE01 > JAGLIN01 > JAGLOZ01. The sequence goes on from JAGLOZ010000089.1 coordinate 5,411, forward strand.
TGCTACCGATGATTTTGTGATTTGAAAGCAGACAAAACCCTATATAATAAAAGATTCTGAAATAAATTCAGAATGACAAAATTATATTTTTTGTATACTCTTTTAATAATAAACCGACTTCGTCCACAAGAGGAAATCTTGGATTGCCTTGATTTCATCGATAAATTTCCCAACAGGTCAAACTTCATTCCATTTTTGAATGACTTCGTATAAATGTTCTACTTTACTATGCAACGATTCATTATTTTCCAGATATTCTATTTCCATCTTCTCAACGATTTTATTCGCAAAATATTTTTTACTTTTTACATATTTGTTTTTACATTTCTCTTCTAGCAAATCTCCAAATGGTTTTTTTGAATTAATGCTATATTCGTCTTTTAAGTTTTCATCAAAAGCAAGCTTTATATTTTCTTCACTCAAATAATTTTCGATTTCTTTCCCATCTGTTATCCATGAAAATCCAAATTCAAAATCTGCCATCTCTTTTTCAATTCTTTTCTTTGTGCTCCACTTTTTTCCCGTTTCTGAATCACGATCCATCAACACGACTGCGTTGCGATTAATTTTGAGAAGATCAATAAAATCATTTTCTTCTTGTTTCAAATCATTTTCATCAACATCTTTTTCCTCAAGCGTAAAACTTGAGAGAATAGAACCTCCATAGAATAAAATTGAAAAATCCCGCCCTTCTTTCGGCAGTCTACTTTCTATATCTTTTTTAATTCTCTTATTATGATATAATTCAAACCATTTCAAGAGATAAATTCGATCAGAAGGACCTTCAACCCAAATAATCCCATTTGTTTGCAAAAGATCAATTCCTTTCACACCAAGCTCATAAAACAGACTTGAAACATTTTTAAAATATTTTTCATCACTGATAGCAATTACTTCTGTATATTCTGGTTTTTTATCAGTAACAAGTTTAATTTGAAATATTTTTGAATTCTCATTGTTTATGAAAGAATCTACAAAAATACTGGAATGCGATGTAATAAAAAACTGATGATTTCTACTTTTTAGATCCTCTTGCAAAAACCTTATAAAAGCGCGCTGCAATTTTGGATGAAAATTGGTTTCTGGCTCTTCAATAAGAAAAATTTTATTATCGTCCTCAACGAGAATTTCAGCTGCCAAGAAAACAAGCTGTTCTATGCCAGACCCAAGCTGTGAAAGAGGAAAAATTTTGTCGCCTACATTTAATCTTAAACAATGCTTCTTTCCATCTCTTGGAAAAGTTATTTCAATTTTGTCCAAATTTTCTTTTTTAATTTCAGGATAAGCCAGTTTTCGTATAAATTCTTTTATTTCCTTAAATTTTTTTCTCTCGTCCTGCAATCCGTCGCGAAGCTTCATTATTTTTTCAGCAACTTTTGAAAATTCCCTGTGATTAGATTCCGAATTATATGAATATTCTTCTATCGTTCGAACTGATGAAATTGGTATTAAGCTGTTTTTTAAATGTTCATTTATGTAAAGAAACAAGGCTGTAATAACTGGAGAGATTGTTGACCCCACATATTTATTAAATTCTGATTCTTCAACTTTTTCTAGTTTATAAGAGCCAGGATCTTTTGAATTATTATTTTTTACAAGTTCTTTAGTTTCAAAATTAAATAGCGTATTAAATTCCGGTTGTATTAATTGAGGAAAAGAGATTTTATTAATTCTTAAATAATGTTTATCATCATCTTTATATATAATTCCAAATATTTCCATTTGTGTTACAGACGACATTATATTTTCGAAAAAGTCCTTATAAGGAGACGGTGAGATATGTTTCAAACATTTTTCAAGTTCACCATCATTGAACTCTAAAATAAAGGAGAAAGAGATTTTTTTGTCAGCATTTTGATTAAAAAATAAGCTTTTGCTTTCTTTTAAAAACGGCAATCTTTGTATAAAATGCTCTAAGTCTATTCTCAATCCTAATAATTCGTTATGAGGTCCTCCATAAAACTCAAATATTGAAAATAAAAACTGAATACTTTTTAACACATTTGACTTCCCTTCATTATTCGGACCAATAAAGAGATTAAAGTCATCAGCATCAATTATATTTTCAGCTTCTTCTGAAAAACTTAATAGGTTCTTAATTCTAATATTTTTAATTTTCATATGTGATTTTTTATTTATTACCTACCCCCACCATACTCCACGAATTTAAATTAATCAAGGAATAGAGCATAAACTATTGACATTTTCTGTTGAGGTTGTATAAGTAATTAACAATGTTCCTTTTAAAATACAGGAGATAAATGAATGAAACAAACAGAACAAAAGACAATTGGCCTAATTGGAGGCATGAGCTGTGAATCAACACTTGAGTATTATCGCATTATGAATG
>JAGLOZ010000009.1 GCA_023137595.1 Minisyncoccota bacterium
CCGATAACCTTAAGTCCGATATCTTTTTTGACAGGCTTGGATTCTCCCGTGATCATTGATTCATCAATGTAACTTGTTCCTTCTGTAACTACGCCTTCCGCGGGAATTTTCTCTCCCGCTTTTACCAAGACAACATCTCCCTTTCTAAGTTCAGCTATTTTAATTTCAATGATATTATTCCCTCTGATAAGATGAGCGTTATCGGGCATAAGTTGAGCAAGTTTTTCAAGAGCCCCGGAAGCTCCCAGAACTGATCTCATTTCGATCCAATGGCCAAGAAGCATAACATCGATCAAAGTGGCAAGTTCCCAAAAAAAGAATTTCCCCTCTAACCCGAAAACAACAGCTGAACTATAAAAATACGCAACAGATATTGCCAGAGCAATAAGCGTCATCATTCCCGGACGCTTTTGCTTTAGTTCAGCAAAAATACCTTTCAAAAACGGCAAACCGCCCCAAAAAAATATAAAACTTGAAAGGAGAAATAAGAGATATTTGTCTCCTATAAAAGTAAATGAGAAACCTAATAAATTCTGGATTAGCGGGGACAGTATAAGAATCGGAATTGTAACAATCGCGGAAACGACAAATCTTTTTTGAAAATCCTGCATCATCATTTTATGATGATCGCGATGGTTGTGGCTCTTTTGATCGTCTTTGTGGCTATGAATATGATCATTTTTTTGACTTTTCTTAACTTCAATAAGTGTTGTGTCATCCATAGTACATTTTCCAGATTCATCATATTCCATTCCACATTTTGGACATTTGTATTTTGTCATAATATTTACATTTTAAAAACTAAATATTATCAAAATTACACTTATTAGAAATTTTATCTAGTGTTTTTTAATTCTCTCTTTCTCTCTTTCATTAATTTCAGAAAAATATTTTCAGCTGTTTTTGTATAAAAAGCATTATCTTTCATTCTAAAATTATAAAGCTTCTCGGGTGTTGAATTATACGCTTTGATATCGCTATTGAATTGTTCTTCAAAGACATCAGAAAGCTGGTCAGCATCAATCAATAATTTTTTACTTAATTTTCTTGGTTTACAGAATTTGTGCGATTTAACTATCTCGATTATTTCATTGATCTGAGAAGTTTTGTAATTTAGTGATCGTAATATCTTGCTTATTATTTCTGGAGCGTATTTGATGTGTAATTTCATAGCTTGTAACTGTTTCTTTTTATCGGTAGTACATTGATACTCCTTCGGAACTTTTGCCCAGCCGACATCATGAAGCATAGCAGCTAGAATTAGGATATCCGGATCACCTTTTTCTTTTTTTAAAATTAATTTCATTGCTTTTACAACTCCTTTGGTGTGCAATACAAAATCTTTATTTAATCCTTTGTTAAGATATCTAACTGCTGATTTCCAAATATCTTGATATTTTTGTTCTATATCATTTTTAGCGATCAAATATATTATTCCTGTGTCTCTATAATCTTGTTTCGGGGTTTTTTCCAGCTTAAAATCTAAAATCTTAAAACCATGATTAGCAAGCATATTTTTGATTTCAGTTTCACTGTAATAGGAATAGAATTTTTTTGCGTTTTTATATCTGTTATCAGCAATGATCTTTTCACCGTTTCCTTCTTTTAGATTTAAATATATTATGCCTTCTGGTTTTAGAACCCTTTTCATTTCATTCAATGATTTTAAAGCGTCATCTTTGTTTAGATGTAAAAGTGTTGCGCTGCACCAGATACCGTCAAAAAAGCTAGTCTCAAATTTTAAATCTAGCATATTCATTACATAGAATTTGGCTGACAGTATTGACTTTTTAGCTTTTGAAATCATTTTTTCTGAAAGATCAATTCCGAAAGAAGCATAATCTTTGGAAGCAAAGAAAATCGTATCGCGGCCAAAAGCACAGCCGATGTCCAGAACGCTTCCGTTTGCAGGAAGATAAGAGATAAATTTGTTGAGCCAGTCTTTATCTTGCAATTCAGCCGTTTTTTTGACATATTCATCAATATTCCGGTCGTAGAAATTAATTGTGTCTTTTATGTAATTCATATTTTGGTACATTATTGAACGAATTTTTTGATCCAATCAAGAAATTCTTTGTTTCCATCTATGATTGTAAATGCAATAATTGGACATTTATCTGAATGAATTTTTTTGACATCATTAATAATCTGATTTTTCTTTTTCATTAATGAAAAAGCTTGAATATTATAATATTCCTTTTCTACAATTTTATTATTCCACCAATATCTAGATGGACCTTTAATAGTCAATGAACCAGCGATAAGTTTTTTTGTAACCAGACTATCGGATATGCTATCCGCCTCTTTTTTGCTTGTTGCGCTTATTACTACCTGACAAAACTTATTCATAAATATATAGATTAAATCTAACTATTTTTATTTTTTTGTTAGCGCCATAATTTGATTTGCATTAAAATTTGCTCATTTTCGGTCTAATGATTTCAAATATTCAAATAGTGTCGGATGTAGTGATGTCGTAAAATAATCTTTTGTCTCAGTTGGTTCTATCCACTTTATTTCAACAAATTTTTCGCCAGCTTGTTCGGGGCCGCTTATTGGCTTGCACAGGTAATAGATGGAAAGGAGTTCACGATTTTCCGGGTAAGTTTTGGCAAAGATCGTTTTTTCAATTTCAACATCCACCCCCGTTTTAATTTTAACCTCTCGTTTTAAGTAATACTCAAGATCATTGTCGTATGCAGGGCGGCCGCCGGGGAATGTCCATGAAAGCTTTTTAAGATAAGGATCATTTTCTCTGCGTCCGATTAATATTTTTCTAGTTTCGGGATCATAAACAATACCAAGAACATTTAGCAAAAAAACACCTCTATCAAATTGTGACCAATTTAGCTTGTCCATAAAGTTAAGTTAATGTTTAAATAAAATTTAAATCACTAATGACATTAACGTTTTAATCTTCTAATTCTTTTCACTAAAGCGTTTTGAAATACTCGATTTGAAAAAGAAAGGGATTGTGTAGTTTCACTTCAATAGAAAGAATCTGTTTAATATCGCTAAATTGTGTATGAGTTAAAAGTGGTTTATAGTCCTTTGTCTAAACCTATTGACCTAACCCGATCAACAGGCTAATATAATTCTATAATACTATAATATTCATTATATGTCTAAAAAAGTCTCAGAAACAGCGGAAAAATTTATAGAAGATTATAAAGACGCTATAAAGCTGGAAAAAACTTATAACGAAACGGATGAGGAAAAGATAAAAGTTCATCAAGTTTCAGGTAAGGTTGCTTTTTTGTACGAGAAACTAAGAAACGCGGTTGATTATCAGGAAGAGCATCTTCTTAGAAAGATCGCGATTGAAAGAATCTTGAAAAGAAGATTGATGACGGAAAAAAATGAGCTTGATGCCGCAAAGTTTTTAATGTATGAATTGATAAGAGCAAGGTATTTGCCTAATGACAAAATTCCAGAGAAAAGAATAGAAGAAATAAAAGAAATAATTGAAAAATATACCTTACTAATAAATAATGCTCCAGAGACTATAAAGGGAAACAAAGTTGACAATGAACGTCTATTTGACTGGATAACCGGAATTGCGGCTTGCGAGATAGAAGAAAAAATAGCTCCTTATAAAAAAGAAAACGCAATAATTGAATTTGCTCAAAAAATAGTTGATGAGAAACTGAAAGTTCCGGAAAAATTAATGAGTCAGGAAGATAAAAGAATTCAAATACACATTGCAGTGCTTCGCAATCTGATAAAATCTGACCTATCTTTAATTGAATATAGATTGTTTAAAAGAAAGCATCCTGAGTGGTTCTTTGCTCCGTCGGAAGAGTTGATAATAAAGATGGCCAATAATATAGATTTGTTCATAGGAAGCATAGAAAAACAGATCAATGATCCGTTGGGAGAAAATTTTTCAAAATTTGTTAAAAAAAATCTTGCTTATTTTACTATCCTAGAAGACGCGATCCGAAAAAATGTAAATAATATAGACAAAATATTTTCACATCATCTTCATGTTGAAGATGCGATAAAAGAGTCTTGTGTGAAAAAATATAAAGAAGCAAAAACAAAACTGAAGAGAGCTGCTATCAGAAGTATAATCTATATTTTTATGACCAAGATGGTCCTCGCGCTTGTTTTGGAACTTCCTTTTGATAAATATATTATTGGTCATATAAATTATCTTGCGCTTGCAATTAATGTTCTATTTCCGCCGCTTTTAATGTTTTTGGTTGTTGTAACAATTAAGATTCCGAGTAAAAGAAATACAGAACTTATTGTGCAGGGAATTAAAGAAATGATCTATGGCAAGTACGCGAGCATTCCTTTTGTGATGAAAGGAATCTTGCATAGAAGTTCATTTTTTTACAAGGTATTTAAGTTTTTTTATGCTTTAGTGTTTTTTGCTTCTTTTGGAATTATAATTTTCATTCTTCAAAAACTGAATTTCAATATAATGAGCATTGGGCTGTTTTTGTTCTTTTTATCAGTCGTGAGCTATTTTGGGATAAGAATACGGCAAAGCGCGCGCGAGCTTGTGGTCACTAAGAGAAAAGAGGGGATTATAACATTCGCAACAGACCTTTTTTCAATTCCAATTTTGCGAATGGGGCAATGGCTTTCAACGAAACTTTCAAACATAAATGTATTTGTTTTTATTTTTGATTTCATAATTGAAGCCCCGTTCAAAACTTTTGTCGAAGTTTTTGAAGAGTGGATATATTACATAAAAGAAGAGAGGGAAAAGATATATTAGTGCAGTCAAAAATCCATAAAGTCAAAGGTTTATAAAGTCGTAAAGTCAAGTTGATGATCATAAAAGATAAAATTTGGGAAAAAATCGAGATTAAGGACGGGTTAATCAAAGAAATTATTCTAGATAAAGATTTTCAGAGAATGAAGAAAATTTCTCAATTTGGAATTTTCAAGCATTCTTTTTTATATGGAATAGAATTTAGCAGATACGAACATAGTATTGGAGTTTACTATCTCTTAAAAAAGTTTGGAGCAAACGAAGAAGAGTGTTTAGCCGGTCTTCTGCATGATATATCTCACGGCGCCTTTTCTCATGTTCTGGACATAATTTTTGCTGATGACGGAAATGAAGAATACGCGGACAGCATTTTGCTTGAAAAAATTTCCGATTCTAATATAGGCAGAATTTTAAAAAAGAACAGATATGATCTTGTAAAAATCGTCAACAATTGCTGTCACACTATGCTTGATAAAGAGCTCCCGGATATAGCGGCGGATAGAATTGATTACACACTGAGAGATCCTCTTGGAATGAATCCTCAGCTTATCAGAAAAGTTACTGATTCTTTGGTAATAAAAAATAAGGAATTTGTTTTTAATAATTCCTTTTTTGCGAATCTTTTCGCGAATCACTATTATAATTTAAATAAAAATGTTTGGTCTTCGGTTTTCTGGACCGTAAATCACAAAATTCTTGCTGATATAATTGGGTTGGTCATTGACAGGGGATATGGAAAAAAAGAGGAACTATTTTTAAAAAATGATGAGCAAATAACAAAAATTATAGAAAAAAATAAAGACAAGGAGATAGAAAAACTAATAGAAAAAATGAAAGGTTTGGACTTTCATAGAATAAAAGTTGTAACTAAAAAAGATAAATATGATTATAAATGGAAAAAGAAAAATAGATTCATAGATCCAAAGATTTTGGCAGGGGATAGAGTAAAAAAATTGAGCGACATAAGCCCGGAATGGAAGTTAAAGTTGGAATATTTCAAAAAACATCCATATTTTGAATATTGCGTAAGGTTGAAAAAAAATTGACAGAACTAAAAAACTTAGATATTATAAAATTAATATAAAAATAAAGAGGTGAGAAAAAAAATGATACCCATAAAATTGTTTTTCAAGGAAATAATAATTTTAACAGTCGTAATTGGATGTCCTATTATAATCTCAGTCTATATTAAACTATTTATGTTATTCATGTTAACGTTAATGATTCCAATAATTACTGGACCATTAACATTAAAATATTGGATAGGACCACAAAATAAGAGATATTTAGAAAGCTTAGAAAAGCATCAAATGACAGGGTCATAAAAACCTTGTTTTATTTTAAATAAACAAACTGGCTGAAGTATATAATTTTGTAATGGATGTTCCGTTATTAAAAATATAATAAATACGTTAACAATTTATTTATAAATACATAAATCCGCTAGAGAAGCGGATATAAAAAGCTTTTAACTATGTCGCACAAGGTAGCTTTTACGACGTTAGTCTTTAAATTAATGCTTTAGTTTCAATATAATCAAAAAACAAGCCTCTTGCTGATTTGGGCTTGTTTTTTATCATATTTCTAAATAAAAAAAATCAACTTCTCTTTTTTTAAAAAAGAAAGTTGATTAAAGATCTTCGCCAGCTGTCTATGGACAGCTGGTTGCATAAATATTTATAATCTACAGTGCAAGAAGATTTACAATTCTTGCATACTATTGTTTTTCCAAAAATCTTTCTTGATTCTCTTATTAATATCTTTTTTATTGATTCTCCTGTCATGTATAGCTCCTTATATGTTATATATCATGAAATTATCAAAAAGTTAAAATTCATAAAACGAATTAGCAAAAATAAGAAAATTTCATTTTCTCTATAAATTTTATGTCGCAAAATATTAATGATAAATGATCATCTGATCAATTACAGTATTTGTTTTATAGATGGAACCTATGTATTTTTGAGTCGTTGAGAGATATATGTTTGCTCCGCTTTGGCCGTTCCATCTGACGGGATCGTGAACGATATATCCCTTGGAATCCTTGCTGTGAATTACGACATAGTGTCCGGCGCCTCTTCCAAGAGCTTTGATGAAAACAATGACCGGATGTCCGCTGGCGATCTCACGATCTATCAAATTCCAATCAGCTTTTGTCAGTCCGCCTGATTTGTGGTATGAATTTTTAATGAGATCCAGAAATCTCCATTGTGTGGGCCAAACGATCAGGTCATAATAGAATATCGGCTGCTTGGAAAGTCTTCCCGGATCTATGTCAATTCCATAGTACTTGAAGACCATTGCCACGGACGAAATAGCGCATCCATAATCATCAACAGAAGAATTTGAAAGTCCGATCGTCATATCTTTCCATCTTGAGTCATTTTGAGAAAAATACCAGCTTGTGGACGCAAGATTTTCTGAAGGCCTCTCTGCCATCGCCGCGATTTTTGCGATCTCAACCTGCATTTCTCTTTTGAGTTTATTTATGTCGCCCAAAATTGTCTTTCTTTGGTTTCTGACATTAAACAGTAAATCCTGATATTTATATTCTTTCCCCATCGTTTCTTTAAGCAAAACTTCTTTGGCGCTTTTTTGCGCGTCTACTATTTCTTTTTGGTCTAACAGTTTTTTATTTAACTCCTCAAGTTGGCTTTTCTTTTCTTTCATTTCCTCTTTTTTTTCTTCCAGTTCTTCTTTTATCAAATTCAGCCCGTCAAGAGCATTTTTAATTTTTTCTCCAACTGTGTCCATATATTCAGACTGGTTCAGGAATTCTGAGAATTCCTTGCTTTTAAGGAGAATTTCAAGTGTTGTTTCATTGTCATAAGCATTGATCTCTCGCAATAAATTTTTCAGAATATCTTTCTGTTCTTCAATTTCTTCTTCCTTTATCTGAATTCTCAGCAATAAATTATTTATTTCAAGATTTGTTTGCTCAATTTGAGCTTGCGTTGTTTGAATTTCCAGATTAAGCTGAGCGACTTGCGCGTCAAGAAGCTCAATTTCATTTTTGAGACTTTGTTCTTCTATCTGAAGCTCTCTAATAAGATCTTTATATTCTTCCGCTTGGTTTTCAAGATTTTTTACTGTTTCACTTTTTTCACTTATTTGATCTTCAATTTCTTTAACCAGGTCCGCCTTGGTTTGCTTTATATCTACGCCAAAAAACGGCGACACAATAAAAGACGCTATTAGTAATAATGCGATAGTTAGCCTTTTGTGTTTAATCATAATCATTTCAATGCGTATGATCATTTAAACCGTCTTAATTATAGCATATTTTTTAGGTTTGTTCAATGGGAGGGATACAGGACTTTGATCCTCGTTATTTTTTTTAAAATATAAAAATAAAGGATTGATTTTTATACCAATCCTCTTTGTATTCTTGCATAGGAATTTTTTTGTTAAACGAAAATATTCCTTCATAATGTATTTGTTTCTCTATCGGCAGAAAAAATCCTCCTGCTTTGCTTAGGGAAGCAAAATATATCTTGTCGTTATAAACAAATTCCACCCACCAATGCTTTTGATCGGATATTGAGCTATTTCCTGCAACTATCACATAGAAAATATTTTTGTTTTCTAAAAGTGAAGCAACTGTTAACGAAAAATCTTCACAATCTCCGGTTAAATTGCTTTTTATATACATATCCGGGTTTATCCAGAAATCATAGACTCCTTTTCTGCCTTTGAGATGATCTATCTTTTCGTTAAGACAAAATTCATCATCGCTATTATAATTTAATTTTATTTCAGATCCTTCCTTGTCTTTTAACAGCAATCTTATTCCGTTTTTTTCAAATTCTACATTTTCTGAAAAAGTTTTAATCTTTTCGGGTTGAATATAGTCTCTATAATCTTCTGCGAAAAATATAAAACTATTGTTGACAGGTGTATAATTTTTCAAAACTATACTGTCGTTTTCCTGGTATGCTTGAAGGATCTGAGACCAATTCAACCCTTCATCTTCCTGATATTCTTCATCGTCATATTTCACGGCATCATATTCCATGGAATAATTTCCTACTCCTAAAATCACAATCAAAACAACAAAAACTATCTTTGCTTTTATACTCATTCATATTGCCTCCTTATTTTTAATGTTCAATTACGAGTTACTAAGATTATTAAGATCAATGGTATATTATAAAATAATTTATGATATGTCAACAATTTCCCGTCAAAGTCATATCCATTTCTTTTTATTTTAACAATTCAATTCCTTTTTCAATCCTCCTTAAAACTTTTTCTTTTCCCAAAACTTCTCCAACTTCAAACGGTCCGGGAGATCCCTTGAGGCCAGTAAGAGCAACACGCAATGGCCACAACAATTCCCCTGTTTTAATCCCTTCTCGTTCCATTAACTTTCTCAGAACTTCTTCAAGATTGTTTTTTGTCCAATCTTTTTCGTCTAATTTTTCTAATTCTTGATAAGTTAATTCTAGATTATTTTTCGCTTTTTCAGCGGTCATTTTTTTCCAAATCAACAATTCCTTTTCATAGTCCGGCTTATCAATAAAAATAAACTTTACCGATTCCCCTATTTCACTTAACTTTTTCATCCGTTCTTGTTCAAGCGCAACGACTTTTTTCAGATAATCAAAATTAATCTCTTCTGCAGTGCTTAATATTTGATACTTAATACTTGATACTTCCTTAATTAATTTCGTTTCAATTAAATATGGCACGCAAAGCTTTGTAAGTTCATCCGGATCCATCTTCCGAATATAATTTCTATTGATCCAGTCAAGTTTTTCAGTGTTGAAAATTGATCCAGCCTTATTAACCCCGGATAGATCAAATCTCTTTATCATTTCTTCAAAAGAAAAAATCTCTTCTTCAGTTTTTGGATTCCAACCAAGGAGCAAAACAAAATTAAGCAATGCTTCAGGAAGATATCCTTGATTTAAAAAATCTTCAACGGCGACATCTCCTTGTCTTTTAGAGAGTTTACTTTTATCGGGATTGAGCAGAAGCGGAAGATGCGCAAATTTTGGCGCCTCCCATCCAAATGCCTTGTATAGCAAAATATGCTTTGGAGTTGACGGAAGCCATTCCTCACCCCTAATGACGTGAGAAATTTCCATTAAATGATCATCAACAACATTCGCCAAATGATATGTCGGATAGCCGTCCGATTTCATCAAAACTTGGTCGTCAGTCGTTTTGTTGGCTATTCTTATTTTTCCATAGACCAAATCATCAAATTCCGTAAAATCGTCATTTGGAACTTTAAGACGCACAACGAAAGGAGTTTTTTTGTTAAGAAGTTCCTGAACTTCTTTTTTGTCCAGTCCCCTGCACTTCCCGTCATACATTGGCGCCAATTTTCGCGCCTGTTGATCTTTTCTCATTTCGTCAAGCCGTTCTTGACTACAGAAGCAAAAATATGCATAATCATTTTTTATGAGCTCATCAACATATTTTTTGTATATTTCCAGTCTTTTAGACTGTATATATGGCCCAAAATTGCCTTTTTGAGAGATTTTTTCGTCTTTATCGGTAACTATCCCTTCAGAATATTGCAGACCCATAAAATCAAGAATTTTCACTAAATTCTCAATTGAACCCTCAACATATCTTGACTTGTCCGTATTTTCAATTCGCAATATAAAATCGCCATTATTATGCTTGGCAAAAAGATAGTTATAAAATGCTGTCCTTAGGCTTCCGACATGCAAATATCCCGTCGGACTTGGCGCAAATCTTGTTCGTATTTTTTTAGACATATTGACTCTTGTTAATTGTTATATAATGTAATTATAATTTTATAAATTATAATAGAAAATAAAGACTTACCATATGAATTAATAAATTTCCAATTCATCATCAATCAACCTATATCTTATTGGTGATTCAATGTTTGGCATTTTTATATCGTTTTCTGATAATCTATTTATCTCTATGGAAATATTTTGTCTGTCATTCTTATCTGAAATGAGATTATTTTTTTTAAGAAATTCCATTTTATTTTTATCTAAAATTGATGGGTTTTTCATAGCGCCAACCATACTTTCGCAAAGATCTTCGTCAAAATCATAGCAAGCTAAATCACTTATGCAGGAAAATTGATCATATGGTTTCCAATCTATAAGCGCGCCTCCTTCAGCCTTTTGCTTTTTCTCATTCCATGATAGATCTTTTCCAAATTTCTTTTTCCATTTATTTCTAATCTCAAGTCTAATTTTATGAGACAATTCATGAATAATAGTACCTTCTAAATTGGAAACATTTTTGATTCTGTGACCTATATCTTTTAGAGCATTTGGAAACAATTCAATGAAATCCCCATTTGGCGATCTGCCGTTTAATTCATCGCCTGTAATTTTATGCTTTCCTCCGCTTGTATTGTTGATTAATATATATTTTGTATTTTCAAGAGTGTCTTTACTGTTTGAACAAAATAATATTAAAGTGTCTTTGATTTTTTCTATTTGTTCATTATTTAAATTATCTCCCCAATTGTATGTATCTATTATCGTATTATCTAGCCTGAGCTTTATTTGTTCTTCGGGCAGGCCCTTTTCAGTCCATTTTTCATTAAACCACCAATATTTCTTTTTCAATTCTTCTTTAATTGCTTCTTCTATTTCTTCGTTGGTTTTATTTTCTCCTAATATCTCTATTGTATCATTAACATCAGGACTGTCTTTTTTTATTTCTTCAAAAATAAGAGAGCTTATGTGCTGAAATTTTGCGTTTTCGTTGTGATTTTCAATTTGATTTTTTTCTAAATTCATTGTATCGCAATTATAATTTAATCTCACAACTTTTTTATAATGTTTTTGCTCGGTGCTTCTTAACTCTCTCCGCAAATTTTTCTACATCATCTTTATGTATTCTAAGAGAATGATACATATCTATTCTTCCGTTGAATCGTAGATCTTTCGCTAAATTCGGATATCCATCCTCTTCAAGTCTTCCATCCGCATAGCGGCTTATCTGTTGTGTTGTCCCGTCTAGTATTTCAGAAGCCACATCACCGAAACTAACATAACCATTTTCGTCAATATCAAAATTTTCACCCATAATTTCAATTGTATTTTGCCTCGATCGTTCTAAGTGTTCTAAGTGTTCTAAGTGTTCCATGTTTATATTGTCTGTTATTTATAAAAGATCTTGTTTCCAGATTCAAGATATATATATTCTAATGCATTTATCTCTTTTTTGCCAATTCCTTTTGATATAAAATCTTTTAGATATGTTGTCTGTAATTTTGCGTCGTTAGTAGCGTTGAAGTATATCCTTATGTTTCTGTCTGTATATGCTATTAACTCTCTTGTTTTTATTCCTTTTGTCTTATAATATTTAATTTTCAAAGTAGTGTTTTTTTTGATGCTATTATCCAATTCAAGAATAAAGTCTATAAAATTCTTATTTGCGACTTCATCGTTTATTTTTATCGGGATTAAGGCTGCTTTTTCTTTCAGCTCTATCTCTTGTTCCGCTAAGTATATTCTTTCTATTTCATTATTTCCAGTTTCTTTTTCGTAATATTCTCTTCCATCCCCTTCTTTTTTTATTTCCCATTTACCATCCTTGTCTTTAAAATATTTTATTTCGGTCTTAATGTCTTCTTTTATTTCCTTATTTTCATTTGTATTTTCTATAATTTCTTCTTTAATTTCTGTTTCTTCAATAATTTTTATGAATTTTTTATTTTTATATATTCCAGCGTCATTGTTTTCTGCCATAAAGGCAATACCTTTGTTGTTTAAGTAGTAACAATTTTCAATTCTGCACCAAAGGACAAGAGGAATTTCTTCTATGATCTTCACTTTTATAGTATCTGGAAGTTTTTTCTTAATTGTTATGGTTTTAATTTCTGAAAATTCATCAATTATTTTCTTCTTGATTTCCTCTTTATCGCTTAGGAAAAAATTATTTTTCGTGAAAATCACTAGAGCTGAATTTGAGTTTTCATTTTTTATAATTTTCTCTATGCTTTCATTTGAGATGGTTTTATTTCCTTCTATTTCAATTTTTTTTATTATAAAAAATTCTGAGAAAAAAATAAAATATGCAACAATTAAAACTAGCGTCACCAACAAGCCTCTTTTAAAACTTTTGGCAGAACCGTTTTTATTTTTTTTAAAAGAACGAGATTTTCGGTTCATAAAAACCTTCGGTTTCCTTTGCCACGGTTTCATCCTTTTTTTTCTGAACTTGAAATTACGAATCATGAATTATGAATTATGAGTTACAAAATGTGTAAATTCCGTTGTCATCGCAAGGGAGGCACGACCGAAGCAATCCTGTAACTATACACGAAGAGTTTAATTACGGGATTGCGGAGCCTGTGCCGTGCTTGATACGGTAGTATTCCGTTCCGCTGTCGCTCCACTTCATTTCTCGCAATGAAAGTGAAATCTCGAGTTTTGTAATTCAAATTAATTAGAAATTTTTTCTCAATATCCTCTTTTAATTTTTCTTCCCGTTTCAATGATCCATGTAATCGCGTATCTTTTGTTCAATGGCAAATCCTGACAATGCAATAATTCTTTTTGGTGTCCGCCAAAACCTTTTTTAAATTTTGTGAGTCCGGCCCATGGATGTTTCGGTTTATTTTTCACAACGCCATAAAAATTAAATTTCTTCTTTCCTCTTTTTTTTGCTTCCTTAATTGCTTCCCAAAGAATTAGATATGATGATGGAATTTTATAATATTTTGATGATGATGAGCCATGATGATAAAAAGCCTGCTCTCCGTAAAATACTATAACAGCAGATGAAATTATTTCATCTTTATATTTTGCGGAAAATATACTTATTTGATCGTCGTTTTTGAACGCGTCAATTTCGCTCTTTATATAATCATATGAAAATGGGACAAATTTATGGCGCTTGACAGTTTCCATGTGAATATCATAAAACGCTTTGAGATATTCTTCATCTGTGCTTTGGATAATTTCAACACCTTCTTTCGTTGCGCGTCTGATCAAGTTACGATGCGTTTTCCTCATTTCTTTCATAATCTCATCTTCACTTTTCGTAATATCCAGAACCCATGTTAATTCCGGGTGCATCATATGGATCGGTGCATTTTTAAATCCAGAAGGTTCAAAAATTTTTAAATTTTCAGAAGTATTTTCTAAAATCGGACTAATTCTCACAAAACTAACTTTTTCTTCCCTGCCTAAATCTTTCAAATAATCAAAAAATAATTCCAACAACTTTTGACTTTTAACTTTTAACTTTTGACTTATTAGTGGTCCCTGTGGAACAAACAAGAACGATCCTCTTCTTGCGTTTACTCTTATGACCAGTGCGACTGCCAAAAGTTCTTCATTATCAAAAACTCCAAGTCGCCAGATCTTTTCCCCCGTGTTTATATTGAACTCTCCCCAATTCCAAGATTGCAGAAAAGTGTTTTCTTTGTTTTCTTGCATAAAATTTTCCCATTGTGATTTGTTTGAAATTTCTTTAATTTGCATAATCCGTTTAAATTTTATAAGTTAAGTAATAATGATTGACTATATTCTATATTATAGTAAAATAAAAATACAGTTTAAAACGAAGTCATTAGGAGGGATAATGATAAACAACACGATACTTCAAACAACGTCCACAAACCTTTGCGGAAACCTGAATGAAGACAATGTCACAGGAATAACACCTGAAGACTTTTGCAAAAGCCTGAACGAAGGCAATATTACAGAAATAACACCTGTAGACCTTTGCGGAAGCCTGAATGAAGACAATGTCATAGGAACAACACCGGATATGATTGCAAATTTTCCTGACCAAGAAACAGAATGTTGGCCAAGTGAAATAGATACTGAATTTCTGGTAAATGTTTTATAAGAGCTTTTGCTCTTTTTTTTTAAACATATTAAGTCTCACGCATTTTAGGAGTTTAGCACGCTGTAAAATTTTAGAATAACAATTTAGTAATAGAGCAATTTAACAATTCAATGTTTTTATTACTTTCTCAACATCTTTCCTATCAATCCCATGATGTGTCGGCAAATTAACACATTGCAAGCTCACTTTCTCTGCGATCGGACAACTTCCTTTTTTATATCCCGCTTTTTCAAGATCAACTTCAATTGGTCCGACTGCCTGCGGGAACCAATCGCCTAAAATTATATGATGTTTTTTAGCTTTCGCGATAAACTCTTTTTTATTTTGGACTAGTATGGTATACCACAGAAATATATTTTTTGATTCCTGAGTTGATTTTGGTAAAATTATATTTTCATTCTTAGCTAATTTTTCTTCGTATAATTTTGCAATTCCTATTCTATGACTATTAAATTTATCAATGAGCTTAATTTGATGTAAAGCAATTCTGGCAAGAGCATTAGGCATTTTTGCGGGAAAATTATCCGGTTTTCGGTTTATTTTCTCTTCTTTGCTATAAGCTTTTGTTATAATTCCAAATTTACCGGATAAATACATTATAATTTTTCCAATATTGAAAAAATAATATAATTTTAAAGCCTTGAAAGTTATGATCGGATGCAAAAGCTGTCTTGCTATCAAGGATCTTTTGGGATATGGCATTTGATCTCTAAATTCTTTTATTTTTTTACCAAGCTCCTGATCTGCTGTCGCAACCATTCCGCCAGAAACAGATGAAATAACTTTATCTCTTCCAAAGCTAAAAAACGCCGCGTCTCCGAATGTTCCAACTTGCTTGCCTTTATGCTTCGCTCCCAAAGAATGCGCGCAATCTTCAATTATAAAAAGATTATGTTTTTTGGCAATTTCCATAATTTCATCCATTTGAGCGGGGTTTCCGAAAGTATGCTGAACGATAATCGCCTTTGTCTTACCGGTGATCTTTTCTTCTATTTTATCCGGATCCATATTATAAGTTTTTTCATCTATGTCAGCATAAACCGGTGTAGCTCCGCACCATTGTATTACATTAGATAGCGCTACTGTTGTAAAAGCCTGCAAGATCACCTCGTCATAATCTTTGATTCCTAAACATTTCAAAATCGCATAAAGTCCGGATCTGCCGCTATCAAAACTAATTGCCCAGCGGGAATCCATATATTCACAAAATTTTCTTTCTAGCTTTCTTGAATTTTTACCATCTTGCAACTTCCCCCAATTCCAGGGAAGTAAATATTTTAAAGCGATCAAAACATCCCAAATAGTATAATTTGGCGCAAGTGATGACGCGATTGGTTGAAATTTTTTAAACATTGACATGAATTATAAGTTTGTTAAAGTTAATTTTAATAGGAGGTTATTGAAATTGATTGAAGGAGTTGTAGCAATAAACGTTAAATTGGCTCTTGTGGCCGCATTAGCGCTAATCGTTCTATTGTTATGGATAAAGAAAAAAGAATTTCGTTATTCAAGATCAATCAAGATTCTCTTGTATATATTGCTTATATGCAATGGGATAATTTTATTTTCAGTTTTTAGCGTTGTTTTTTCTGCTCTAGCAGTAATTCTTGTAGCAGTTGCGCTAGTCTGGGTAAAATTATTCTTTTTTGATTGATTGTAAGGTGGAAAAAATAATCCATTTATTGGTTTGATCACCTTGATCAAACCATTTTTTTTGTTTTACGATAAATAATATTTATTGGTAATTATTTATAGCTTTTGGTTTGTGATATAGCTCGTTTTAAAATCGAAACACTGGGGATATTTAATGTTTTTTTGACGAGTTATTTAAATTTAAAATAATTCAGAATTTTGTAAATTTGAATTTTACATTGTCATTTTCCATTTTAATTTTTAAATTTTCATTTTTTTTATCACTACTCCCGCTCCCCTGCTTTCAAAAAGAACAACTGTATTTTTATCCAAATTCTTTTTCAACATTTCAGCTGTCTTGTTAAAATCTTTCTCAAAAACAAATTTACACTCGCTCTCTGGCTCCTAAGTATATACGCCATATCGCAAACCTTTCTAATTCAATCAAACAACTTCTGATGTACTTCTTCTGATTTTTTTATTTATCAATTTTTATTGATCATTATTAATCCTTTTCAATTTTATCATCACCACTTCAGCTCCCCTACTTTCAAGTAAAACAACTGTATTTTTATCTAAATTATTTTTAATCATTTTTGTAACTTTGTCAAAATCTTTTTCAAAAATAAATTCGCAATCACTCGCTGGCTCCATAGTCCCGATAGGGCTGTGGAGCCTTTTTGTATCTTGGTTTAATATGTAAGCGATATTGCAAACTTCTCCAATTCGATCAAACAGTTTTTTGTGTATATCTCTGCTTTCTTTCCCTAAATCCATTATTCCCGGGAAAACTATGATCTTTTTATAACCAGAATATGCTTCGTTCAGATAATCAAGCGCCGCGATAACTCCGTCAGGGTTCGCGCTGTAACTGTCATCAATAAACACAGAATCATTTGGACCAACAAGTTTTCCCATCATATATTCAGTCGGTTTGATTTTTTCTGTCGCGTTTTTAATTTCTTCCAGATTCATCCCCAAATGTTCTGCTACCATTATAGCAGATAAAACATTTTCAATATAATGTTTGCCAAGGAGGTTTAGTTTGAATTTTTGATCTCTGTAAACAAATTCTACGCAATCTTGATAAACCTTAATGTTTGGAGCAATGTCTTTGGTCTGAAAAAGTTTGATTGTCGGGCTGAAGCCCTTGCTCCAATTTCCAATTTCCGTTTTTATATATTCATTGTCTCCATTTAAAATTCCCATTCCATTTTCCGGCAAAGACTTAATCAACTCAAACTTTGCCTTAATTGTATTTTCAATAGAACCAAACAGTTCAAGATGCTGTTCATTTATTCCCGTTAAAATTCCAATTTCAGGTTGGACAATGGAGCAGATTTCTGCGATCTCACCGATCTTATAAGCGCCCATTTCACATATAAAATAATCATAATCATCATTTACTTTGTTCAAGACCGTATAAGCCACGCCGATATTTGTATTATTGTTCCCTTCTGTTCTGACGACTTTATATTTTTGGCTTAATATTGTATATAAAAATTCCTTCGTGCTTGTCTTGCCATAACTGCCGGTAATGCCGATGACTTTTATTTTCTTTAATCCAGCCATTTTCAAAGTCGCTCTCTTTATCAATCTTCTTTTTTGGAAAATAAAAAGCGGGTTAATTGCTAAAACAATTGAAGAAATTACCAATGAATTTACGATATAAACGAATAATAATAATTCAGCCACAGAAGCTAAGCTTCCAATTGGAAGCTTAGCTTCTTTTAGCGCGACGAAAGAACTGATCCAACAGAAAGCGATCATTGAATAAACGATGGCTAATAATAAAAATATCAGAATAACTTTTAAAGTAGGTTTTGGTCTTTTAAGATTTCTATTCTTGATCTCTTTGACAATCTGCAAGAAGGAAAAAAGAAAAATAATTAATACTAAATATTGAAAGAATAATGGAACATTTTTTAAAGATATAAGATATAAAATAAATATAATAACTGCTGAAATGTAAAGCAGATTATTTTGAAATATTTTATCATTTTCTTTCAAATGCGATATCATTCTGTCAATTCTATATTCTTTTACTTGCCAAAACCACACAAAATACAAACTGTCACGGAGAAGTTTTATGAGGAATAATATAAATATTGCGATAAGAATTATTGACATTATAGTGAAATTTTATTAGATTATAATGTAGGAGATAATATAATGAAACCTGTTAATAAAATGGGAATAGTTTTTGCTATTATCGCAATAGCATTACTGATTTTTTCACAAGCAGCGAAATAGAATTAAGTCGAAAAAATCGGCTTTATTTTTTTATAAATTCTTCAATAATTTTCGCAAACTCTTTTGGTTTTTGATACGGCAAACTATGATTGGCATCGTCTATTATGATCAATTCCGAATTTTCAATTTTTTCATTCATTAATTTTCCATCAGAAAGCGGTGTTGAATTATCAAGTTTTCCCCACACAAGAAGCGTTGGGGTTTTTATTTTATCCAAAACCGGAGTCAGATCTTCAGCTA
>JAGLOZ010000090.1 GCA_023137595.1 Minisyncoccota bacterium
GATGGATTTTATAAAGTTTACGCGCAGAAAGAAGGATATATCAGAAGTAATTCTATTTTATTAAAGGTTGGACAAGGGGCAAGTTCTTCCGTTGATCTAACTGTAACCGTAGATGACGGAGATGGTGGAGGTGGCGACAAAGATATAATTTCTTTTACTGTTGATGCAGACAAGCTGGATTTCGGCAAGTTAAATTCCGGATCTTCTTCCACTAAAAATATTACGTTTAGCAATAATGGAACCTCGGACATACGCATAGAGTCCATGGTCAACGGAGATTCTCTTTTTACTGAAAATTTAGATTTGAATGGTGTATCTTGGAAGAATTTTGAAACTGATATTTCTCAGGATGGCAGTCAGGATGTAGCCGTAGAACTTTCCATTCCCGCCGGCTATCCAGATGGAAGCGGCACAAAATCAGCGCAGTTGACCTTTTGGGCAGTAGCGCAATAAATGATCATGGACATCACGCTCCAAAATCGCATTAGAATATTATTTTACATTAATATTGCTTAGTGCGTTCTTCTCCTTTTGAGAGAAGACAGATGAGGGAGAAAAAGCAATAACGGTAAATTTTATTTTAAACCGTTGATTATTAACTTCTTGCCAGTTCACCCCTCACCTTTCCTCTCTCAATGGAAGAGGGACGTGCTAAAGCGCTGAATTTATTCTAAATACTTTATCGTGTTTTAATAATATTTTATTTTCTGCTTATGAAAAAAATTCTTATTCTTATTCTTGCCTTTGTTTTATTTCCAGTCTTATCGCAAGCGGCTGGCATTCAAGTCAGTCCTTCTAAAATAGATTTTATATTGGAGGTAAATAAGTCTGCATCTAAAGAGCTAATTGTTGCCAATCCAACCGCTGATGTTCAGATCTTTGAAGTATATCCGGATGAGTTCTCGGAAATTATAAAAGCAAATCCCGCGAGCTTTACATTGGAAGCAGGAGGAAGGAAAACTGTAACCGTTACTGCTCATCCTGCCATCACAGAGAATGTTTCTCAAATTTTAAAGACCAATCTTTCCGTAGTCGGCAAGCCGCTTATAGAAACGCGATTGCAGGCAAATACCGGAGTGAAAATTCCATTATCTATTGCCATAGAGCATGTTGCAATAGAGACCGAATCTAGCAATAAGATTTCTCCCGAATTGTTTTACGCAATTTTAATTGTTGTCGCACTTGGATTTGGGTCTATAACACATCTTATTACTCGCAGGAGAAATAAAAAACGAAATCAACAGCTGAAATTGGAAAATTAATTATGAAATGTGAAATAGATACTGGCTCCATACTACGTGTGGAGCCGTTTGTGATTTCAGGAAAGAATTATTAAAAGCAAATAAAAAACTAAGCGTCCGATTGGACGCTTAGTTTTTTATTATTTCCTAAAATCTATCAAACGCATTTATTTCTTAGACAAATTTTTAAGCTTTGATATAATTAAATTAACAATTAAATAAGGGTCTATTTCAAAATAACATTCTCAAATTCACTCAGGTTTGCGCCAGGTTGGTTTGAAAAAAGTTGAAAGATATTAAATATATATTGAAAGTTTTTTCAAGCCAAGATGGCGTGAAGATGAAATGAAATTGTGGAGGTTATTTTGAAATAGACCCTAAATATTTATCAAGAGAACGGATAGAGCGCTGGCTCGTTAATCCGTCGGCAACCCCTTGAGTATGACAACTCAGGGAAGGTGCTAAACCAGTTGACCGCGAGGAAAAGATAAAAGTCGTTTTTTGTAATGAAACTCTTTTCTTTTCTGAATAAGGGTTTTTTGTTTTGAATTTTGTGAATATTTCGAAAATAATTTATAAAACTTATAATGGCAAACGCTCATTCTATGTTCATTTCAACTTGATAAAAAAACAAAAACAAAATTTATATGTTTTTAAAGTTTGTTATTTTGGGCGATGATCAGTTAAAGGTAAGAGGTGATAAATGATGGCAGGATTAGTATTAAAGGAAGGAAGTATGGATTGCAAGCATAAAAATATAACAGAAAAAGATGAATGGAAAAAATGTGGATCGAAATTTGTGTTCCATTATTTCGTTACTTTTTCTTTGTGTAAAAAGTGTGGTAGAAAAGTGCTTATTGGTGGTACTTTGATGCTTATGAATGTATTTGATCAAAGCAGAAGCTTAGAATTTGATGTTTTACCGGAAGATCTTAAAAGGTTTTTAGATGAGACAATTCCTAAATGCAAAGAAACTGGTAATGAATCTGCACTAGCAGAAGCTTACAGAGAAATTATTGGAATTTGCGAATACTCAGGAGGTTGTTTTTTGGAAGCAGCTTTGGTATACGAAAAGAAGCTTCAGAACCTTTCTTTATAGATCTACGCTAATTTTAAGCGAACAAAAACAAAATTTATTAATGTAGGAGGCGCGCATGAATGACAAGCGGAATAGAAAAGTTTCTTGGCAATAAGTTAAGTTCTGTTACAAATGAAACCAAGAAACACGAAGGCGATGTTGCCTGGATCAAGTTCGGAGAACCTTTGTCAGTGGATATAACAGAAGAGGGAGCTGTTATTAATCACAAAGGAATTCCCATAAACTTATGGGAAGAAGGATTTGCTCTGTTAAATAATAGAGAGAAGGGTGAAAATTTTGAAGTAAGAGCGCTGTTTATCAAAAAAATTGCCTCTTAAGCGGGAGTCTTAAACCAAAGACCCCCTTTTTTTATTGTATAGGAATTTGAATAATTCATCTAAGCGCAGGCGACATTCGCGAATGTCGCCTTCGATCGCGATAGCGTCCGTGCTGAAAACCTAATTTATAGCCTCTTTCCCAGCGACCGTTGTAAAAGAGGCTATATTTATTGTTAAGGAATTTAACGTAAGAAGTTTTTTATTTCTTTTTTGCGCTATCATACTCTAGAGTATGATAGTAGAATGAAAATAAATTAAGTGAAGTTAATATTACTATTGATCCTTTGTTGGCTTTAGCCTCTTACCTAAGAGGCTGTCTAATAACTATGCTGAGTAGGTTAAAGCCCTCGCTCTAATTTCTTGTCTAAGCTATTTTAAATTTGAGCGAGGGCTCAAATCTATCCAAATGAGGACTTATTAGACAGTCTGCCAAGGCGGACAGATATGACTGGAGCCTTTTGTTAAACTTCGCCAAACAATCCTAATACATAATAAGGCATAGTGTCTTTTCTACGGCCGTAGAAAAGACACTATGTTTTTTAAATATGATAATCTATAAAATTTTAATAACCTCTTTTCTGACGGTCGTCATAAAAGAGGTTATGCGATGTAATTGGTTTTTGGGTTGGGTGGTTGTGGATTTGATTTATGAAATAGCCAAGAATTTAGATCTTAAATTTTGGATTAGCAAGACACGAATATTACAATAAAAGGGAAGCAATAGAAATACAAAATACTATGATACTATGTAGTATCATAATATTTTGTTAAACTCCTCTAAATAATCCTGATGTATAAATATAGCTATAGCCTCTTTTAGTGCGGTCGCACCAAAAGAGGCTATAGCTATATTTCTGTTTTTATGGTTAAATGTGGTTTTTTAAAGGGATGGATTTTTTGTTTAATCTTTTGTTTAATCTTGATTTCTAAGGCTAAAAGGAGTAAGGTAAAGGTAGGTTTTGGATAATAAGATAAGTAAAACTATGATATACCTTCATCAATATTTTAGATTAGATGCTAAAAGCAAAAGGGTTTTTGATGAGAATGAAAAAAATTTGCGTATTACCGGCAACACTTATAGGTTGCTTGTTTTTTTATGTGAAAAGAAAAACGCTAATATTACGGAAATAGGGGATTATCTTGATTGGGCGAAGGATTATGATGAAAATAATATAAGGCAATATAGATATAAAGCAAACACAATAATCGGCTATGATATTATTGAATATAAAAACGGAATGTATTCTTTGGCTGGCGAAGTGAAAGAAACTGATAAATTAGACCGTAATACGGATTTATTACGCAACGATAGCGTAGAATTAGAAAAGAATAACGCAGAAAATGATTTGAGCAAAACTGAAAAAATAAAATTCAGCAAAACTCCAGCTATTATAGCCTCAATTTTACTGCTATTAACATTTTTCAGCTGGCCCTATGGATATTATACATTTCTCAGAATTGTAATAACTGGCGTAGCGATTTATTACGGTTATTATATTTACCAGCAAAACCTAGCAGAAAAGATGAGCATTTGGTTCTGGGGTTTAATAACAATCACAATTCTTTTTAATCCCATTTTTCCAATATATCTAAACAAAGCAACTTGGGGGATTTTGGATGTTTTGACGGCGGTGTTTTTTATAAGTTTTATTTATAAAAGGAAATTAAATTTTAATTAAAATGCATGAGTGGTAAATCTATAATCGGTGTAATTTTAATATATGTAGTATTGAATTTGGTTTTATGGGGAGCGCAAGAATTACATTACAAAGAAGATACTCAAGAAATGAATAAAATAGAAAAATGGTTAGACATTGAAGAAAAAGAAATCAAATCGTTAGAGAAGAAAATTAATAATCAATCATCCGAAATAGAACAGATAGAAAATAAATTGGATAGCTTAGAAAGACAAGGATCTACTACAAGCTATTATTACAATGTAGAAAAATATAATTTCTTACTAGAGGAATATAATAATAATTTTGACATTTATGATAAAAAGTTTGCTAAATATAATAACGAAATAAATCATTTTAATGAATTAATAAAAAAATCTGGATCGCGTTGGTATTTAATTCCTATTCCACTGCCAACTAAATCAACTAGATCAAAATTATAAAAAGTTTTTTAAATTATTAATTAATTTTAAATACATGAAAAAAACATTATTAGTCATTGTGGGAATATTATTTGCTTTTAGTGCAAATGCAATAACAATTCCAGAAGGAGCAGTAATAAAAACTGCTAATAATCCAGATGTTTATATTGTAAAATATAAGAATGGAAAACAGTTCAAAAGATTAGTTTTAAATCCTCAAGTTTTTGAAAGTTATGGGCATTTGAGATGGGAAGATATTTTAACAATTACTCAAACCGAAATGAATTCTTTCACAGAATCCACTCTCGTAAGATCGTATGGAGAAAATAATGTTTATAAATTAGTTGCTAATGGAGATTCAGGGGACAAAGCATTGGTTGATTCAAACTATACTTATGATCCAGATTCTGTCTATACGATTAATAAAACAGACTCTGGTAATTATTTTTTAAAAAAATTAAGTGATTTGGCTGGTAAATTCAATGATATAAAGCTTAAAGTTGCTTCTCCCAAAATAGATTTTTGTAATAATATTGAAGGAGCACAAATCTCTCTTCCTGCTGGAATGTATAGAGATAATGGAAATTGTTATACTAAAGTTGTAGTTCCCGAATCTACTACACCTCAAAATGATACTCAAGCAACAGAAGACTTAAAAAGAACAACAATCTCAGTTCAAGCGCTAAAACAATTAACTGTTTTAACCAATGAAGCCAATAATGAACTTGATATATTATATAAACAACTGGAGATAAAAAAATATGAAATTGATAATGTGGCTGGACAGGGAAGAGGCTTGACTACATCTTATGTAAATGCAAAAATTGCAAAGTTAACAATAGAATATAATGCTTTAGTCGGACCATATAACACAAAGCTTGAATATTATAAAAAAATGCTTAGTATGACATATGTGATTGAAGATTACAGAAATAATATTTACATCTCAGTGTCAGATAGAACATTTTTAGGATCTTTAGGAATTAATCTCTAAATTAGCTTGTGCTTTAGGATATAATAAAATTTATTAATTTTTTTATGAAATTATGAACAAAATAAAATATTGGCTTCGTTGGATTTCTGTATTTCCAGGAGCTATAGTTGCTAGCATACTTGCAACCTTTCTTTTACACTGGATACTTTATTTCACTCTTGTAAATGGTGGAACTATCTCAGGAGTAAATATTGAACCGATTGAACATATGCTTTATCCGTTTGTGATTGCAATAACTTTCATTTTTGCTGGTTATAAAATTGCGCCAAAATATAAATTTAAAACAGCAATTGTACTTTTCGGAATTTATCTTATTATATGGTCGATTTTCAGTGTTATATCATTATTTAGGGGCAGTATTTATGGTATAGATATGCAATTTTCAGGAAGAACCATTCTATCATTACTAGGTGCAATTATAGGACTGTATACAGTGAAAAAGGTTAATGAGGAAAAAACTATAACTAATTCTAATTAAAAAATATGTCAAATCAACAAGAAAACAATCATAATAATGCAAAAGTCCAAAGGACACCTCTGTCTAAAGAGAATCCGACTCTTTATAAAATATTGGTTTTTATTATTATCATAACTGGTTTCTTTATAACATTTGTCACGGGAAGTGGTGGCATAGTCGATCTTTTTTTTGGATCTTTTGGTTCAATCTCAGCTATCATAGGCGTATCATTTGTTTTGGGAATAGTTCCAGTTTTGCTATTACAAAAAAGAATAAAGAACGCAAGAATCAAAATTTATGGTATTACTATTTTAATTACAACCTCTCTAATGATTATTGGTACGATTATAAGTAATTAGCATTTATTAGATAAATTGTTTAAGAATTATAATAAAAAGCAATGACTTTGTTCGAAGATATAAAAAAGGATTTACCAAATTTTCCAGACGAGGTTGTTTGGGAGTGGCTATTGCCATGTGCAAACAATTACGGATGGCCTCCTAAACGTAAAAAATGGGAAGGAATATTATTATTTAAAGCAGTTAAATTTTGGCAAGTAAAGAAATGGGAAAAACAAAATATAGATTTAAATAGAGATATTTTTTCACAAGAAACAAACGATGTTTTTAATGGACTTTATAACACATATATACTTGATCAAGATAATTTATATAGTAATATTGAGAATGGGAAATTAAGATTTAAAAACGCACTGTCATATTTGCTAAAGAATGGAATTTTTCCTAAACCAATTTATC
>JAGLOZ010000091.1 GCA_023137595.1 Minisyncoccota bacterium
CACCATCGTCTTGACTACTTCCAGTTCCGACTACATCTTTTACCCATACTTCCACGCTAATCTCATCAGAAATATTTAAACTTGAATCATCAGGGATTTCCACATGATCATCCACCCCGTCAAAACTCAGCGAGGAGTAAACTTTTTCTTCAATATCATAATTATCGCAGTCGCAATTACAAGCTACAGTGTCGCCATCATAGACTCCAGCGGAAGAACAATCAATATCGCTGTCTTTGGGCTGGCAGGTGCCAGTTTCATTATCCGGATCACAGCTATAATTAGTAAGCAAATTCCCATCACAACTTGGAGCAGAAATTAAGCTTAAAGAAGTGTCACAGTATCCGAAAGAACATTTATTACCGCCTGTTATACAACCGCTGTAAAAACCGTTATTAAGAGAATAGTGATCAAGACAACTGTCCGTAGATCCGCAACTGCCACCTCCATTATCTTGCCCATAAACCCAAGAAGTCAAACTGCACGAATCCTTGCGACAATCATCATGATAAGAAAAAGGATCTTCTACTGAAGTGTCGCAAATTCCTCCGCAACATTTTCCTGTTCCCGCCTCGCAAGAAGTTAAATCGCTTTTGTTTTCATTATTATCAATGTCATAGCATTGGTTATCAAAAACAGTAAAAGAGTAAGTTATCGTTGTTTCTCCAGTTTTATTTGGACTATTGTCTTTTGAGGTCGCG
Source organism: Minisyncoccota bacterium (assembly GCA_023137595.1). Lineage (GTDB taxonomy): Bacteria > Patescibacteriota > Minisyncoccia > JAHIHE01 > JAGLIN01 > JAGLOZ01. Next base: position 702 of record JAGLOZ010000091.1, read on the forward strand.
TAAAATTTTATCACATCTCCAATATCAAACGGACCAATAATACTCTCCTCGCAAATGCAGTCTACGCCGCCTCCGCATGGGACAACACAGTCATCCTTTACGGTAAAATCCGCGTCGCCTTCTTTCTTCCAATATATTATTTGCTCGCTAATGCCGCTTGTATCATTTGCGATAGATTTTAACAAAACCGTGTTTGTCATATTGTCCAGCACTTCTCCCGTTTCAGTGCCATGACTTCCCGAGATAAACGCGCTTTCGCCTTCAGATTCATAATCACTATCATAAGCATCGAGAAAAAGACTGCCAAATGTTACATCGCAAACCGGATCTTCTACGGGTGGATTAGGATTAAGTTCACAAAAACTACCAGAACATCCAAAATTATAAAGTATTTCCCCTTCGCAATGATCTTTATCCTTGTCTGAGTTATAATTGCAATATCCCGCGGAACATGAATACAACCTCTCTTCACACCCCCCATTTGTCATCAACGCATAACATCCGTCAGAATCACTTTTAATATCGCAAGAAGCGCCATTTTTGCCGCCGTCAACTGTCCACTGCCATAAAATTCCAGGCTCAACAACCGGAATTGGGAAATTCATCAAAGTACCCGGATTTCCATTTCCGGAATAATCATAAACAACATCACCAAATTCTTCATCAAAACTCCAGTAGCCGGCCAGATCGGCACTACTGACAGAAATTCCATCGCGAAGATTTTCAATTTCTCCCAAATCAAGCGCGCGGCCATAGATATAAATTTCATCAACAAAACCGTTAAAATAATCGCTGGCACTGCCCTCCCTATGCCCTATATGCATAGGTCCTTCATCAGGATTAATACTGCCGACAAAATTTGTTGTATCGCGCAATATTCCGTCAACATAAAGCTTTTTTTCTCCAGTTTGTTTGTCATAAGTTCCCGCAAAATGATGCCACTCTTGAGGGTACGGGTCCGGAACAGTATAACAGCTTCCGTAATTCCACCCTCCGCTGTAAATTATAAAACACATCTGTTTGCCACCACTCCAGCTTGTCCCCAAAAGATACGCGCTGTATTTGCTAACAATTTGCCAATATCCGCTATAACCGGTATCAGTCGCTGATTTTACCCACGCCGAAACTGTTATCGCTTCAGTAGGATTTACACTTGGAATGTTTACGTAATCATTTATTCCATCAAAGCTAATCGCTCTTCCGTCTTCTCTCACAACCCGCACGTCCTCTTCGTATTTCAAAGCGTCTCCGCAAATTTCTTGAGCGCAATTTGTATTGTAATTTTTAGGATTTGAAATCACGGCATTACAAACTTCTCCACAGCATTTTCCGAGCATGCCACGACAGTCTTCCAGATTATCAATTCCAAAACAAGATCTATTTCTCACGATAAATGATTCTGTCGCCGAATTAGTTGAATTATCATTGCCTGAATAATCAACGGCTACAGAATAATATTCTACCAATGTTCCAGCAGTAAACGAATCAATTGTTGTTGAAACAGTAGCAATGTTTTGGGATATTTCTATTCCATCACATATAATTTTTCCGTCACCCGGATCCGCGTCATTACAGTCAAAAATTTGCCAATCTCCGCCGTTTTCTCTATGATAAATAGCATGCTGTTTTATCCCATTAGAATCACCGGCAGTAGACTCAAACGTTATTGGCATAGGAGTGACTTCATCTTCTTCAAAATCATAGATATCACCGCTTGGATTGCGTAAAATTCCAACACTGGGACCACCTACATCACAAAGCATCTCTCCTGAATCAACAATCCCGTCACAATCATTATCAATTCCATCACTGCAATTGCCCCACGCTGCTCCTTCACTTAATAAACCGAGAGGCTCATCAAGTTTAGAAGAAATATATTCAGATCTGGTTATCCCAATACTTTCAACATCAATATAAATATCCACCGCGTTTCCCGGGTCAGTATAAACGCCTTCCGACGCGCAGCTTGGATTAAAATAAAAAACACAATCACGAACAGATCCCGCGCCGGAACAAGTCATTTTTGAACTCTCGTCCTCCTCGTTAATAACTCTGGTTAATCCGCCGTTGTCAACCCTGATAAAAAATTCATCAGGGCCGGTGTAATCCGAAATCTGAACATTAATCTCATTATTTTTATTCCTAAATAATGCCTCAAAGTCCAAAGAAACTGCGGCGACTTTAGCAATATTGCCAAGCGGATCTATTGTTACTATATTATCATTCGCGTCTGTTACGCTAGAGCCAAAATTTATAGTTTCTCCAATAGCAAAAGGTTCCAGTTCTTCTGTATCACAACTTATAATTTTTCCAATAAGACTGCAATCATTTTTTTCTATCTGATCATCCGGCCAGTTGTCGCTCCAAACTATTGAATGGCTCTTAAAACCAACGTCATCGTTGGCGATTGATGTGATCGTTAACTTGTCAATATCATACAAGGTGCCGCCTGGTTGTCTTGAAATAGACAATACTGGAGCAAATTCATCACAGACAGCTTCTGTTATATCGTCATATACTTTATTCAAACTATCATTTAAATTATCGTATAATATAGGAGTGCATCCGTCTAAAGTAGCACTTGGATTGTCAGAAGCATAATAACAGTCATAAGAAAAAATATGCTCATTTGATATAAAATTTTCCGCGTCTATTCTTTGCTGACCGGTAAGTTCATCAAGATTAATTCCAACAGAAATTATTCTAGTCCCGGATTCTTTCGCGATCCGAACTTGTTCAATAGCGAAAGCCAGATCATCTGGAGGACCGCTTATTAAAATAATAATGGTTTTTGTAGCTTTACTGTTTCCGTTAGCATTCAAATTAGCCTGAGCTTTTTGGACGGCTAAACCAGCTTTGCACGACGAATCTGGAGCTCCTAAATTTGAAATAATATCTTTGATATATGAATCATCCGTACTTAAATTCTCACTGGTAATATTATTATTAAAAATTGATAATCCTATTTGATGGTAATCATATGGAATGAAACTGCTATTGGGCTTTCTGTCTGGATCAAACAGCTTATCAATAAAATTAACACTACTGTTTTTCACAGTATCAAATTTACTTCCTCCCGCCATATTTGCCGAGCGATCTATCACCAATACCACGTCAGCAGGCCCCTTACAAGACAATGCTTGCGCCAAAGGCGTATTACTGTCAAAAAACATAAAGGAAAAAATAAATAAAATCAGATAAGAATTTTTTTTAAATAATATACTCCTTATATTTTTTGTTTTTAATTTCATATAATTTATTTTAAGATAAACACGATTTTAAATATGATGTCTGAAATTTGAATATTTGTCTTCATATACCTTTTCTATTTCACTCTTCAACAGTTTTTTCAATGATCTTTTTTATGCTTACTCCGCCTTCTCCCACGGCGATAAGCTCCAAAATATTATCGCATCTGTCTGCCTTGACTGTGTAAAGATTATTCCCTAAATCAGAAAATTCAGCCGATATAAAACTTTTAGATTCAGCTTGATCGCCGCCGAAAGCCGCCATAAACGCTTCTATCTTACAATCGCCTGCTGTTGTAACTTTTGCCTGAATTTTAAGTTTCTCATTTTCACAGACACTATCTATAATTTCAACTTCCCCTTTGCATTTATTAACCATTTTTATCACTTTTTCCCTATCTTGTTTTATCTTCTTTTCTATATTTGTTTTTCCATTTTCATCTTTTGTCCCGACTCCAAAATCTTCTCCGCAATCATAAACTTCGCAGACGAGATATTTTTTGTCGTTGCATAAAAAATATTGATCGCATTTTGAGCTAAGGCAATGTTCATCGATTAAGTCGCATCCCGGAAAATAAGAAGCAAATTCAGCATTTCCTGCTTGATTAATATAATTTACCGGAACACCATTTCCACTTTTTTCACCTAATTGAACCAAAACTCCAATTATATAAAAAAGCAAAAGACCAAAAATAACCAGCAATAAAAACATAAAAACCGGCAAATTTTTTATTTTTTTATTTTTTTTGTTCATAATTATTGTTTATTATTTAAAACGATTTAATGAAAGGATTTTTATTTCTTTGAATATGAAAGCTATCCTCAATTAGATTGTTATATTTTGTTATTTCATTTAATTGGCCGTTTTCTAATATTTTTTGCGAACTGTTATTTACCCTGTTTATATTCTTATTATATTCATTAAAATTGTTTTCAACCAAACTTTCATAATCGGGAATATCATCCTGTTCCGGATTAACGCCCCAAAAAACAGAGACTGCAAAAAATAAAAAAATAATCACTGAAAAAAACATGGCGAAATATTCTTTTTTATCTTTTATTTCTTTTAATATTTTTTTACCAAAATTTATTTTCATTGCCCTAATAATAGTTAAAACTTAACTCCGTAGAAAAATTAATTATTGAGCCTGCTGCACTCCCGCTTTTTACGGTATTTTGACCGCTTTCTTTCCTCGTAACCGCTACTGACTCTACTTGCGTAAACGGAATGCTTCTTTCAATATCTTCCAAAAAACTTATAAAATTAGAATATCCTCCAGAAGCTGAAAGGCTGATTTTAATACTTTTTAGTCCGTTGCCATTGTCTTTTTTTTGATTTTCTGAAACAGAAAAACTATCAACAATAATATTTTTATTACCAGCAAGCTTTATAATATGAGCTACATAATCTTCATAATTATTTCTGTTAGGCACTAAGCTGTTAATTTTTTCAATATCCACTGTATTAGCTTCATTCTTCTCATTAAGCTTAACAATACGCGAAAGCCATAATTCTCTAGACTCAATATTTCTCTCTTTAATCGCGATTTCCAGCTTTATAAGTTCGGCTTCTTCGCGCAAGGGGGCGACAAAGCTATGCATAAAAATGTAAGAAGCCGCTAAAACCAAAAATAAAAATGAGAATTCTTTTGAAATCCGCAGACCGCTATCATGTTCTCCTTTTTCTGTCATACTCATTGTTCATATAAATTAGGCTTCACACGTTTTACGCTCCCCCTGATGAGAGGAGGAACGCATATTGAAATTCACTATGTGATAAATTATTATATTATTTTAGAAATTTAATTCCATTTCTCCATTAAACTTAATCGCTCCGGAACTTTCTTTTTTATTTAAATCATAGAAAACTGATGCTTTTTTAACAAAAGTTTCCATTTCTCTCAGGTCATCCTCAAACGATTCCAGCTTTTTTTCATCATACGCAATACCGCTAAACTTTACTTCTATAAAATTCTCTTGATTGGCAACTTCTTTTAAAACAGCGGAGTATTCATTTATTTTCAAATATCTGTTTGTTTTTGACGAAAGCAGCGCCAGACCAAAATCCCAATAATGCCTATGATATAGAATGAGATCTTTTTTTAGTTTCATTTTAGCGCTAAATCTCACTTCACCCTCTCCGACAGCCGCAATATTATCGAATTCTACATTATCAAACCAATAAGAATTTTTTAAAACCGCGATTTGATCAACGGCCGCTAGATAATTCTCAGCGTTTCCTTCTATACTTAAAATTAGATCTTCCTTATCAACGGAAAAATTACTGCTTGCAAGATAAGCATTATTAATTATTATATTCTGAACCAATTTAAAGGCTTTGGAATAATAATGATGCTCGTCCAGCAACAATGTTATATCTTTTATTTTTTCCTCCATTAAAGGCGAATTGTTATTATCAATTTCATTTCTTATATCCTTATCAAGAGTTTCAAGCCTGGAATTTAAAAGATTTACTTCGTCAGAAGCAGACGATTTGTCAATATATGCTCCTAAATAAGAAATAACAGAGATAGCCACTAAAAAAAATGAAACTATAAAAATACCTTTCCTTTGCTCGGATAGCTTGTTTTTCAATTTTGCATGTTTTGGCAATAAGTTTATTGAAGACATATATTGTTATATTGTTTATAATTACCATAACAACTCGACAATGTAGTGGTACAACTATTGTAATTATTATACCATATTTAACGAAAAATCAGAAAAGACATTTGAGAATTTCGACAAAACGATCAAAAAATGAACTCTGTCATCAACCATATTTGAAATCTTAAAGATTTATTATTAAACTACATAATAAAATTTAACGGCAAATTTTAGGCCTTGCGCGCATATAAACCGTTTTGCAGGCGATATACCGAAATATCGCCTGCATTTTATCGGATGTTCAAATTCCTTAGCGATAAATTAGACATTATATATTGTGCGCTTTTTCTAAGGATTGACCTCGTTCCATTTAGGTTTGTTTTCATTGATTGTAATGTTTTTAGTATTTACCGGCATATTTTGAGAAGCCCAACAATGATATGCCTGAGGACTAGAATCGGTTATCTTTAAATCAACTACATATAAGCCAGTTTCTGGATAAGAATAAGTTGCCTTACCGTCAGTAATTGGAGGGTTGTCATTGTCTATTGAAACAAGTGGCGATCCATCTCCAAAATTCCAAGTCCAGTTAGCAATAGAAAACCCTCCAAACACTTGAGAGAGTAAGGGATCAAAATCAATAGATTGAAATTGCAAAATTGTTGCCGGTGGCTGCGCGGGAGTAAATTCAAACTTAGCTATCGGATATTGATGGTCTGGAGTTGGGTTAGGAGCACCGCCAACATTAGCATCATCAGGAAAAGGGTCTCCTGCAGCAAGCGGGCTACTATTGCCCGCACTGTCGTAAACTTCAACCTTCCAAGTATATGTATAGCCTCCATAAGCTATAAAACCCCCGCATACAGCGTTAATTTCCGTTCCTGTGATAGAAGCAGAAGCGTCCGGGTTTTTAACAATACTACACGAATTTAAATCGCTTCTTTCAAGATTTATTTTATATCCCGTTTGAGGAATTATAGCAAGATTATCTTCAGTATCAATAAAATTCCACATTAATTCAACTCCCGAAAGCAAATTGGTAGAGCAATAATCAATAGGCTGAACTGCAACAGTAGTTGCAGTTGGGAAAGAATCAAAAAGATAAACTTTATAATTTATTATAGTCGTTGTGGCATTATCTCCACCGCAAACAACATCAGTAAAGGTGTTAACATCAACATCACAATTCTTTGAATTAAAACTGACCCAGCCCACAACACTATCTCCCCAAGCCCATCCTTCAAAATCAGAGACATTTAGAGAAGTTCCGTAATCAGGCAGTGCGTCAGCCGGATCTCTTCTTAGTTTTATCCAACCGTCCCATCCTCCAGATTTGTCTCCAGCTCCAACACCGGTACACTTTGTGCCATCCCAAAGATCATCTTGACAAGCAGACAGAGCTCTCGCCCAGCCAGACAATTCACCTGTGCCAGTGTTTAATTTTGCCATAAAAGTTTCACCTGCATTATACGGAGCGCCTGGAGGATTGCCTGCTATAGTTTTATCAAAACTAATCCAACCGATATTAGAACTCCAAGCGTATCCCGAGAAACTTCCATTTCCAGCCAAATCAACATTAACGCCATAATCAAAAACTGCATCAGTTGAATTGTCTCCCCCACATCCTTGAACCATTGCGTCTGTATCAATAAAACTATTACTGTCAGTATCGCAATTGCTGCTATTAAAGCTAATCCAACCAATATTTTCCGACCAGGCAAAGCCCAAAACATTATGTCCCGCGCCAGCCTGAGAAATTTTAGTTTCTTTTTTCAACTCGTAAAAAACAACTGCGCTGCCAATTAAAATAATTGCTGCAATAGCAACGAGACTTGCTTTCCAAATTTTTAGTTTAAAAAATTCACGCATAAATTTTTCTATTTTTTAAGTTGTTCTATTTCCAATTTTAATTCTTCAATCTGCGTCTGTTGTTCTTTAATAGCTTCAACTAATAAAGCCTCAACTCCAACTTTTTCCAGCATTAAATATCCATCATCATTTTCCCTTACCCACTCCGGTATGACTTTTTGCGCATCTTGCGCGATAAATCCCCTTTGCAAGCCTTCTCCGCGAGCCTGATCTTTCCATTCAAAACTAACTCCTTCTAACTGCAACACTTTATCTAAAGAACTCTCCAACGGCGCAATGTTTTCTTTAAGTCTGCGATCTGACAGATTTGACCAGACACCTGTAAAATTACCCGCCGTGCCGTTAACAACCAGCTTAGCTTCGGTTGGATCAGCATCACCAATCCCTATATTGCCGTTTGGCAACATAGTCATTCGACGCATTGTAGGATTCAGAGTGTAGAAACCTAATTTATTACTATTAGCTTTAATTGCATAACTACTAGGATCAGCAGTAACATTAAAACTAATTCCTGCGCTTCCGCCAGTAAGAGCTTTAGTATGCACTAAAGCTATTTCCCCAGCGTTTCCGGAATCTCCCTCAAGGTGCAATTGCGCCGAAGGATTACTTGTTCCAATACCAATATTTCCGGTACTGTCAATGTATAATCTGCCCTGGTCAGCTCCTCCGTCTGCTCCTCCTCCCCAGATAAAAAAGTCATCATCGTTTTGAGCCCAAAAATCAGTACCGATACACCAGGCGCCGGCGCCGGTATCTGGACGGGAAAAACATAATTCGCTCTTTTTTGATGCCGCATCTATATTTTGAACTGATATCCGAGCATCTACTGGGGGGTTGAGATCAGTATCTCCAACAACATGAAGCTTTGATATTGGATTAGTTATTCCAATCCCGACATAACCATTAGTTCCATTAATCGTAATTCTGCTTTTTTTTCCGGTTCCATCACCATTTTCCGAAAAAATATGAAGCTTTTCATCTGAATACGATGTAATTCCAAAATTACGATGTTCTACTCCTAGCCAGTTAGTAGTTTCAAACTTTATAACTGGACTACTATCTCTAACAATAAAATCACCTATTTCAAAAAGTACATCATCGCCATACCACCAAGGTGGCACATTCACAAGATCATGATTTCCTTGGACATGCAAAAGCGCTGTCGGATCTTTGTTCTCTGGTCCAATTCCAATCCTACCGGCAAAAACTCCGGATGGCG
>JAGLOZ010000092.1 GCA_023137595.1 Minisyncoccota bacterium
GCCGATTGACGTGGCGACGGAAAAAGAAACAGGGGGATTTATTTTAGGTTTGATCATTCCGCTTTTTATTGTGATGTGGGCGATCACGGGCGGGCAATATACGGCGATTGATGTTTCTGCCGGCGAGAAAGAGCGCAAGACTTTGGAGTCGCTGCTTCTTACTCCGGTTAAAAGAATGGATATTGTTTTTGGCAAGTTTCTAACTGTTAGTGCTGTCGCGCTCGTTTCCGTAATTGTTGCCATTGGCAGTTTTTATGTCGCTCTAATTTATTCCGGCGGTTTTGGTTCAATAATGCAAGACGGGCAAAGCTCGGGAGCTGAAGGAATGGCTGAAAGCGTTGCTATTAATTTTTCCATTGAGCCATTTGCGATTATTTTATTGCTTGCTGTCAGTTTATTTCTGGTTCTGATGTTTTCGGCGATAATCCTCTCAATCGCGATTTTCGCCAAAAGTTTCAAAGAAGCACAGAGTTATATCGGACCTTCGTATTTGGTTGTGATTTTGCCTGTGGTCCTTGTCAATTCAATGCCCGGTTTTGAACCGGCTTTCTGGTTTTTCGCCATTCCAGCCGTTAACGCGACTTTACTTTTCAAAGAAGTTTTGATGGGAGTTTATGATTCTGGTCATATTTTATTGACTTTGAGCTCACTGATCGTTTATTCCATTATTGCGATCTTTATTGCCACGAAAATTTATTCCAAAGAAGGAGTATTGTTTCGGGATTAAAATAAATTGTTAAATTGTTGTATTGTTAAGAAATAATCTGTCATTCTGAACTTGTTTCAGAATCTGTTGTGTGACGGGATTTGCCTGTGATTTATTTCGTAGAGCAAGCTATAACGGGTAGTAAAATTAAAAAATTAATTAAATAATATTTAAATATGAACGATAAAGAAAAACTACAATATTTATACGAAAAAGAAAAAGCGAAAGAAAAGAAGCAAGAGAAAAAGCAAGGACAAGTTTTGTTTGCTGGTAGAATGGTGGGCTATTTGATTATTGCTGCTTTTAAAATTGTTGTGATGAGTTTTTTTCCTCTTTTATTTTTCTATTTCATACTTGGAATTGGTGGCACGCTTCTTATTATTTTATCACTGATTGCTGGAGCTTTCTTCTTTTATATTAGAGAAGGGAAAGATATTAAAGAGGAAATAGGAAATAGGACAATGGTAGAAAACTGCAAAAGCGATTATCCAGAATTTGTAAAAATAGAAGAATACTTAAAACTTAACAAGGAAGAAAGAAGTTGTATTTTGCAACGAGCTGGAATGAATGGAATGAATCAGAAAATATATTACATTCAACATGAAATGGAAATTGCTACAGATGATTTAGTTAAAAATTTTAATCAATATCCATCTGAAGTTTGTGAAGTTTTGTTTGAAATTGAAAACACTAAAGCAGAACCCGTTAGAGAATTACTTGAAAATTGTGTAAATGAAGCAATAAAAGTTAATGGTATTACAGGACCAGGATTAGAATTGTCAACTGTGAATTATGCTACACTAGTTAGAAACTCTGCTTTATTGTTAAAAACAAGATTGAAGCATCTTAGTCCGCATGTTCGTAAAGATTTAACACAAGAGCAATTAGATAAACTAAACGAAATGATCTCTGAAGAAATAAAAGAAAAAAGCGAAAAAGCTATATTATCTAAATAATAAAAATACAATGGAAATAATATCATCATTAACATTAACTATTGCGATTATTGCGATAATTATTTCTGTAAAAGCATGGTAAAAAGTAGAGCTGTTTATGGAGTTGAGCGAGAAGTTATTAAACAGCTTGATGCATACGACTCTGCTTTTGATAGAAAAGGTGTGAGTGAAGACGATCTTAATAAAAAGCTAAGTAATGGAAATTATAGTGTACTTACAGTTTTAAAAGGAAAAGGAATTGATGAATGGGAAGTGTTACTTGGACGCATTACACCTTACAAGAAAAACGGGAAAAATAAATTGCCGAAAAAAGTAGAGGAGAAACTTGATTATTGGAAATTTGGAATTGAAAATAATAGATTTTTAAATAAATTTAAAACGATAATTGATAGTATTCTAAAATCATAAAAATAAAAATATCATTTATTGAGATAAACTGGATTCCTGCCTCCGCAGGAATGACAAGGTTTGTTCTGTGAAATAAATCACGGACAAAACCCGTCATATAAAAGATTCTGAAACAAGTTCAGAATGACCAAAAAGCGGGTTTTCTCTTGAAACATCCGCTTTTTTAGTGTATACTGGTATAGTAATGATAAACAATAATTTATAGAAATTTATGGTAAAAAAAGGTAAAAAAACTGCAGATTTAAAGGAAAAAAAAGGTATTTCCCCTAAAAAACCGGAATACGGAGCAAAGCAAATCCAGGTTTTAGAAGGATTAGCTCCTGTTAGAAAGAGACCTGGAATGTATATTGGCGGAACAGGACTTGAAGGACTTCATCATTTGATTTGGGAAGTAGTTGATAATTCAATTGACGAGGCAATGGCAGGGCATTGTGATTCTATTGAGATAGAATTATTACCAGAAAATAGGGTTAGAGTTAGTGATAATGGTCGTGGAATTCCCGTAGAAAAACATGCGCAAACAAAAAAATCAACCTTAGAGACTGTTTTGACTGTTCTTCATGCTGGAGGGAAGTTTGGCGGAGAGGGATATAAAGTTTCTGGAGGTTTACATGGTGTTGGTATCAGCGTTGTCAACGCGCTTAGCAGTTGTTTGACGGTTGAAGTGAAAAGAGATGGAAAAATATGGAGACAGGAATATAAAACCGGAAAAGCAAAAGCAAATGTAAAATCTATTGGAAAAACAAAAGAAACCGGAACTCAAGTTACTTTTGAGCCTGACAGTGAGATATTTGCCGAGATAAAATTTGATTGGGATAAAATAATTTCCAGAATGAGACAACAAGCTTATCTTACAAAAGGGGTTAAAATAAAAACAATAGATTCAAGAGAAGATGGTAAAAAGAAGTCGTATGCGTTTTATTTTGACGGAGGAGTCATTTCTTATGTTAAACATTTGAATAGAGGGAAAGAGATAAAAAACAAGATTCCGTTTTATGTTGAAAAAGAAAAGGATGATGTTTTGACGGAAATTGCAATGCAATACAATGACGGATATAAAGAGCATATTTTTGCTTTTGCGAATAATATACATACTATGGACGGAGGAACTCATTTGGTTGGGTTTAGATCTGCGTTGACAAGGACATTTAATTCATTTTCCAGGAAGAAAGGACTTTTGAAAGAGAAAGATGAAAATCTGACAGGGGATGACATAATGGAAGGATTGACTGCTGTCATAAATATTAAGCTTAAGGATCCTCAATTTGAGGGACAGACAAAAGGAAAGCTTGGAAATGCTAATGTAAAATCAATTGTTGCGGGCGTTATGGCAACTGCCCTGGAGGATTATCTTGAAGAAAATCCAAGTGATGCCAAAGAGATTCTTGGCAAGTGCATTTTGACGGCCAAGGCAAGAATGGCAGCTCGCGCCGCGAGGGATACGATTATAAGAAAAGGCGCTCTTGAAGGAATGACGCTTCCCGGGAAACTTGCTGATTGTTCGGACAGAAAATCTGAAAATTGCGAGATTTATATTGTTGAGGGAGACAGTGCTGGCGGAAGCGCGAAACAGGGCAGAGACAGGTCTTTTCAGGCTATCTTGCCCTTAAGGGGAAAAATTTTGAATGTGGAAAGGGCGAGATTAGACAGAATGCTTTCTTCAAATGAAATTAAGACCTTGGTAATTGCCATGGGAACAAGTGTTGGCGAGTCGTTTGATATTTCAAAGCTTAGATATAATAGGATCATTATAATGACCGATGCTGATGTTGACGGCGCTCATATCAGAACATTGCTTTTGACTTTGTTCTATCGGTATTTTGAACAGCTTATAACCGAAGGACATATTTACATTGCTCAACCGCCTCTTTTCAGAATCCAGGCTGGGAAAGAATTCAAATATGTTTTTACGGAAGAAGAAAAAGAGGATGTTATCAGGGAATTCAGAATAAAACTTGATCAGAGAAAAATGAAAGGTGAAAAAGAAAAGGCGAAAGATAAAAACAAGACAGAAGAAGAAGTGGATAAAGAAGATGGGGAAGCGGAGATGAAAGGTATAACCATTCAAAGATATAAAGGTCTTGGAGAGATGAACCCAACCCAGCTTTGGGAAACAACAATGAATCCGGAAACGAGGATTATGAAAAAAGTATTGATTAAGGACGCTGAAGAAGCTGATAGAGTGTTTGACACTTTAATGGGCAATGAGGTAGAGCCAAGGAAAAAGTTTATCCAAACTCATGCCAAGAGAGTAAAGAATTTGGATGTGTGAAACAAGCTCTAAAAGTTTATAAAGTTGTAAGTAATAATAAGATAGAGCAATAATGAAAAAGAAAAAAATACTTGTTATTGGCACAGGGGGAACGATAGCATCAATAAAAACTAAAGAAGGTTTAAAGCCTGCCTATAAAACAGATAGTTTGTTATCTCTTTTTCCCGAAGCAAATGAAATAGCTGAAATCAGTGGAATGGAACTTCTTAATTTAGATAGTACAAATATTCAACCCGAGCATTGGTCTAAAATAGCAGAAAAAATTGAAGAACAATATGATAATTTTGACGGTTTTGTCATAATTTACGGGACAGATACAATGCATTACACTGCGGCAGCCCTTTCCTTTATGTTGCAAAACCTGAATAAACCCGTGATCCTGACTGGAAGCGTAAAGGCTATTGGCAAAGATAGTGACGCAAAACAGAATTTTCTGGATTCCATTCTTGTTGCCAGTTCAAACATAAATGAAGTTTGCATAGTTTTTCACGGAAAAATAATCAAAGGCAGCAGGGCGAAAAAAGTTACGAACGAAGCAACGAAAATTACTGAGAACGGAATGGGTGTTTTCACAAGTATCAACTGTCATCTTGTGGGAAGATT
>JAGLOZ010000093.1 GCA_023137595.1 Minisyncoccota bacterium
TGAATGATTTTGATATTGACATATTTTTGTTTTTATGATATTATTTTAAGTTATTTCATGGAGGTGAAATTATGTCAGACGAAGGAAGAGCAATTTTTTTTATCGCAATTATGATGATAGTAACGGCTTGGATAATGTTTTATCCAATAACGCAATTGTCAGGAATATCTATCGAAATAAAAGGTGTTATAGCATTAATAATCAACATAATTATTTATGCTTTAGCCAAGGCATTGAATAAATAAAGATTCTTTGCTTTTTTTATGCCAAATATTTCGCTTCAATTCCTCTCTGTTGTTCAGTGTCTCTGACCTGAATCATAAACTTCTAAGAAATATTTAGTTCAAATCAAAAATATCAAACTAACATCAAAAACACAATCAAGAAATTTCTAGATTGCGAGAGCGGGTTTACAACTCGGTCTTTTTGTTTTGAAATTTCAGTTATTTGCTCTATAAAACTAATCTCTATAATATGGTTTTTATATATATGAAACATCTTGAAACTGGTTACAAACCAGTTCCCGCAAAAAAATATTATCCCAAATATTTCGCCTCTATCCCACATGCACCTTCACTTGAAACCATACATGCGCCAACTGGATTCTCGGGAGTGCATTTTTTATTGAACAATTTACAATCTTTCGGTTGTTTGAGTCCGCGAAGAATTGCTCCGCAAAGACATTGCTTGCTTATGTCAGAATCCCGTAATTTAGTTCCTTGAGTTGTGGTTTCGGGATTCTTCATTTCGCTATCGCTCCATTCAGAATAACTGTTTAACAATATTTCTTTATATTTAACTTTTGCGTCAAATTCTGAATATTTATCTCTAATTTTCAAACCTGAGCCTGGAATGTTTCCAAGTCCCCTCCAAAAAGCGTCTTCAATCTCAAAAACTTCATCAATTAATTTTCTTGCAATAGAATTCCCTTCTTGATGAACAGCTCTCGTGTATTCATTTTCTACTTCCGCCTTGTTTTCGGATATCTGTTTTAAGATCATATAAATGCCGATCAAAACATCCTCCGCTTCAAATCCCGCAATTACTTGAGGAATACCTCCTCTAACTCTCCCTAGATCAAGACAAGGATTTTTTACCCCCTCTCCCTCTGGGAGAGGGCTGGGGTGAGGGTTTCTAAATTTCAAATTCTTATATTGCTCCACCCCAATTATAGTTGAAACATGCCCCGGATTTAAAAACCCGTCGATTTTCAAAGTCGGCGTATTGATGATCGCCTGCATCGCCGGAACAAAAACCTTGTGCGATGAATAAACCGTCAATCCTCTTTTAATAGCATCAGCGGTCATCGGGGTTGTCGTCTCAAACCCAAGCCCGAAAAAAACTAAATCTGGTTTTTTCTTTTGCAGTCTAAGCGCATCTTCCACTGAATAAACTTCTGTCACATCAGCCCCAAGCTCCCGCGCTTTATTGAGGCTTAAAACTTCCCCCTCACCCTGTCCCTCTCCCTTTGGGAGAGGAGACGAGTTATCTTTTATTATAATGTTCTTATAATTTAACTTCCAATTTCCAACAGTTAAATTTCCCGGCACTCGCAAAACATCCCCATAACAGGCAACCGGCACACCATTCAGCGCCAAAACTATAATCGCATCAATGTCTTTTTGATCGGTCACACAAACAGGACATCCCGGCCCCGAAAGAAGTTTTATATTTTTCGGCAAAATCTTCTTGATGCCATTTTTTGCAACCGCCTCAGTATGCGTCCCGCAAAGCTCCATGATCACAATCTCGCGATTTATTTTTTTTGCAAGTTTATTTATTTTTTTTATTATATCTAATGTCATAAGTTTCTTAAGATTGAATTTCCTTCTTAATACGAACTGGGATATGTCACTCTTCTGTCATATAAAGGAAACAGGGA
>JAGLOZ010000094.1 GCA_023137595.1 Minisyncoccota bacterium
GGGTATAATGTTCTTGCTGCTAATGACGGGGAAGAGGGACTGAGGGTTATTGGCGACTATAAGCCTGATCTATTGTTGCTTGATATCGTTATGCCGAAAGTCGGCGGTTTTGAGGTGTTGGAAAAGATAAAAAAGGATAAAATTTTATCTTCCATTCCTGTTATAATAATTTCAAATTCGGGACAGCCCGTTGAAATAGAAAAAGCTGTTTTATTGGGAATTGTTGATTATATAATCAAAGTTGATTTTGATCCGGCTGAAGTTGTTGAAATGGTAAAAAAGTTTTTCGCTAATCTAAATTATTCGCAGATCAAAAAAAGATCTGATATTGTAAATGTGAATAAAAAAGAAGAAGAGGAGGAAGAAGAAGTTATCGAAGAAAAAGAAAATAAAACTGGAGCTAGGGTTTTGCTCGTGGAAGACGATGATTTTTTGAGAAAAATATGCAAAACAAAATTAGAGAGGGAAGGTTTTGATGTTTCTGTGGCCATTAACGGCAAAGAAGCTCTTAAAAAGATCATGGAGGGAGATCCGCAAATAGTTCTATTAGATATTATCTTGCCAACTATGGATGGTTTTGAGGTGCTAAAACGTGTAAAAGAAGATCCATCTAAATCTTCTATTCCAATAATTATGCTTACCAATTTAGGACAGGAGAACGAGATAGAAAAAGGATTTAAACTTGGAGCTGAAGATTATATAATTAAAGCTCATCTTACTGTTGGAGAGATCATTGAAAAGGTTAAGGAAATTTTAAAAAAGAAAAAGATAAAATAAAGATTTTATTTGTTTTGAATTGTTTGTAGTCATTAGGCTCACTGCGTAATTAATTTCTGCTTCTCCGCCAGCTGGCGGATCGGTCAAATCGACAAAGTTTTTATAGGCACGTGATCAATCACGTTTCTACTCGATCTAAATCTCAAAGATTATTTGAAAATTTGCCCCATTCACTCAGAATGGATGTTGCGAAACTAATTACGCAGCGAGTTTATGTTTATGTTTTAATAAAGTCACAACAGAGAAATTGAAGTTTAGAGTTATCCACAATAAGGATCATTGACAGTTTATTTTTATATGATATTGTAAAAATATAATTAAGAAATAAATTTATGTTTTATCAAAAACAACAAAAATTGCTATCAAATTGTATTAGCGAACGCCAATGGTCGTTGTTTTTGAGTTGTTATAAATAATTCTTTTTATTGCATTAAACTTTTACAGCGGCCGTTTAGCCGTTTTTTTGGTTGTGGCTAAAAAAGAAATAAACTTTGCCTATTTTTGTCCCGCACTGAAATAAGTTCAGCATAAACTCCGGTGGAAATCTAGGTGAAGTTTCATCAAGTATTGTTTTGAAATAAATGTTTTATAAATAAGTTAACAATAATATAAAGTGATATTTCAACTATTATAATGATATTTTAAAAACTGAGATATTGCTCCTGGATTCCCTTTTTCAAGGGAATGTCAAAAAACAGTGTTTTTTGTCAGTTCTATTGTTAGTATGAGACAGTCTCGTCTCAATCTCTCTTTTCGAAAAACGGGGTACGGGAAGAAAGGAATATAAAAGAAAAATTAGCAGAACCTAAATATAATTTATCAAATAAATAAAATTCTAAAACCATGTTTTATCAAAAGAAACAACTATCTATTAACAATCTTATCCGATTATTTACGGTCGTTGTTTTTGGTGTGATTTTTAGAAGATGTTGATCTAAACACTCCTATTTTAGCAAAAAAAACGACCGAAAGAAGCGGTTGTTTTTTTGTGGCGTTTTGTTTTCTGAGTATAAATTTTGGCGAAGATTTAGATTTAGGAAACAGGAATTTACAAGATTCCTGAGTTCTTTGAAAACTAAATATGGAGGTAATAAATTGTGAGAAAAGAAACTAAGGAAATGCTGAAGAGGGCGAGTATTATTGATGATCATGTCCATCTCAGCGTTCACGCTAAAAGCAGAGCAAAGATAGAAGAACTGGATAGAAGTATGGTGGAAAATAGCATTGATGCTGTAATTGCTTTGGCTGCTTATTTTCCCAGAAAAACTGGCAGTATTACCAACGAGCAAATTCTTTCTCTAACCAAAAACTATGATAATATTGTAGTTTTTGGAAGTTTGGACGCAGAGAATAATTTGCAAAAAGGAGTTCTTGAATTAGGAAAATTGTTGACAGAAGATAGGATCGTCGGGATCAAGCTTTATCCGGGATATCAATTTGTGTATCCAAACGACAAGAAGCTTGACGAGGTGTATGAGCTGGCGGCAAAGTTTGGAGTTCCTGTGATGTTTCACAGCGGACTGGCCTATAAGAGTCCCGGCGGGATAAGGTTTTCGCGACCGATCTATTTTGATGATGTCGCGGACAAGTTTCCAGAGCTGAAGATGATCATAAGCCATCTCGGTGATCCTGATATCCGTCAGGCAACCGCTGTTGCTCATAAGAATCCTAATGTCTATTTGGATTTTTCCGGACTTGTCAGTAATACAACTAAGAATCAAGAAAGGAGCGAGAAATGGAAAAGAAAGAATGAAGAATATATCACAGAGACAATCGCGAATGTAATGATCGATCTTATGGGAACGGAGAAAATTATTTTTGGCACGGATTGGCCTATTTCTTCACATAAGGCATATCTTTCACTGGTTGACTCTCTTGAAGAAAGACTTGACCTTGACAGTAAGGAGAAGGAGCAAATTCTTGCTGGAAATATATTAAAGGTACTTGGAGTAAAGAAGTGATTTGTTTCGCGGGATTTAAATATTCCTGCTAATCAAAGGCGAACAAACGTTTGTTCGCCTGCAAGCGCGCTTTGCGTATTGAAAACATAATTTAAGGAGGATA
>JAGLOZ010000095.1 GCA_023137595.1 Minisyncoccota bacterium
CGCTTTTAAGCATTTTTATTCCAATTGGAATAGTAATTTTTTCTTCTCCGGTGCTCATGCTTTTTAGCATTTCTAATCTCGCAGCGCTTTCTTCGTCCTCTGTCCCGGCATTTAACCGTCCGCCCATGCCTCCGCCCATGCCCATGCCTCCGCCAGTCCTGGATTCTTGTTCTTTTTCACTTTGATCTTTTTTGGCATCAACATTTTCGTTGTCCTCATTTTCAGATATTCCGGGTCTTTCAATTTTTAAAATTGTAATCTCGTTACCAATAATAGTTTTTACAATTCCTGAAATATTCGCTTTTTCTTCAGGTCTTTCAAAAACGGTAACTCCATCTTTTTTTGAGATGTTGTTATTTTCAGTTTGTTTATTATTTTGCCAGACATATCCCAATAAAGCAAAAACAAAAACAAATACTAGTCCGATTATTATAACTTTTTTCATAAAAATTAATTATATTGGTTAACAAATTTTTTCAAAACTATTTATTCAAAAAGAAAGATTTTATTTTAAGAGAAGGTCTATTTGTGTAATAGACCTTCTCTTGTTTGGCAGAGTTAGTTGTTGCGAGAGTAAAAATTTGCATTGCCTCTTTGACCGTTGCCATCCTTCAGTCCTGATCTATTGTCGCGTTCAAATCCTTTCTCCCGACCGTTCTCTCTTTGTCCCTGACCTTTTCCGCTGCCGTCTCTTAAACTAAGACCAAGTTCAGCTCTGATAGCTTTTGCTTCTTCAAAATTGCCTTCTTCCGCTAATTTATGAGCTTCGGCGAAGCGAGCGAAATTATCGGTATTAACGGCTTGAATAACGCGGCCTTTGCCGCTCATAAGTTCTTTCCATGCTTCATGATCATTGTCTTGAAAAGCTTTCTCCATTACCTCGTGTCTTTCTTCTGAACAATCTGGCCCTTGAGCGGAAAGATCTCCGCGATAGGCAAGTGATGGCGACGCAATCGCGGTTGCCGCGATTGCGAGAGTAAATGCTCCGCCAAAAAGTTTTGTTGAATTTTTCATGGTTTTTTAGGTTAAAAATAAATAAAAATCGGATCGTCGACTTCCACTTAGTAATACTTCAAACCAAAAATTTTCTTTCAAAAAACTTAAAACTTTTTAATACCTTGTATTTTGCTTTTTTCCCATTCTTTCCCACGGACCGATTTGCGTTGCGATAAAAATATCACTTTCGGACATTTTACCGATTATTTTTATTTCCTCATCTTTTTCCAAAGACAATCTTCCCTTGATAATAGCGTTTTTAAAATCAATTTCCCATTTCTTACCATTCCAATCTTCAATTATTAAATTTTCTTCCTTTCCAACAATTTTTCCGGATAGAAATCCGTTTTCAGGCAGAGACCAGCGGGAAATTTTTCTTTCTTCAAGACTTTTATAAACAGGAACATTTTCAGAAAAAATTCGTTCCATTTTTTCCGCTCCGCCAGAGAAAAAGAGAACGGTTCCCAAGACAATGCTCAAGACAATACTGCTACTAAAAACCAAAAGAGGGGAGTAGCGATAACCTGTTTTTGTATGACGAATCCCAAAAATAGAGATAAGTAAAAATATAAGACAGGAAATAATCCAAAAAAATGGCAAAAGCCCAAGAAGCAGTTCAATTTTGGAATTAGGAATATGTGAAAGAAGATCAAAGTCCGTTTGATTGAAAGCAAAAAGAATAATCGAAAATGACAATCCGCCGATAATTATTGAAAAAGCAAAAAGCAGCCAAAAGAAAATATTTTTAAGGACAAATAGTCCGCGGGACCTTTGCGGGATCTTCTCTGATTGAATTTTTTCCAATAATTTTTGAGAATTTTTCATAAAATTATATTATAAATGAAATATTTTTTTCTTTTGCTGTTTCGTAAAATGATTTCTTAGCGCGATTGATCAGTGTAGCGATCGTGCCATTTGGTTTTTTCAAAATATCAGAGATCTCTTTATAATTTTTTTCTTCTAAAAACTTTAAGACTAAAATCTCGCGATAGTTTTCCGGCATCAGCCGTAAAACTTTTTGGATATTTTTTTTATCAAACTTTTGATTTGCTTCTTTCTCAATATCCAATGAAGAGGGAAGATTTTGGAAAATTTCTTCATCAAGCTCTTGTCTCTTATCTTTCCCATAGGAGCGTGATTTTTTCCATTCTGTAATTGTTGTGTTATGAACAATACGATAGATCCAACTGGAAAATTTCAAGTTTTCGTCAAATTCATTAAGATTTTTCCATGCCTTTATAAATGCTTCTTGTAGAACATCTTCTGCTTCCTCAAGAGAAAATGAAGAAATGCGTAAAATATACCAAATAAGTTTCTGCTCATACCGCTCATAGATACAAGCAAAATAATCAACATCTTGCAATGATCTTTTGACAAGTTCTTTGTCGCTCATATCTTCGCAATTTTTAGTCGTGGTTTTCATGAGACTTAGAGATTAATTTTGGTTTTTAAGAGTTTGCGTTTTGTCTGTGAATCAAAATATAAATTCTATTTATTCCATTCTCCCTTTTTCTTGCTCTGACGAAACAATATCATCAAACTCTGTTTGAGAGATATATTGCGGAATATATGATCCATTTTTAGTAATATTAACAGTTTTTAAGAATAATAGTAGCTCATTTTTCCAAGATAAACCATTTTTGCTTATTGTATTTATAGATAGTTTATTTCAAATAAACAGTATCACTTCCTTCAAAAGTTTTTGTGATCAAACCAATTTTGTCTCCGTAGGGAGATGGTTTTAGTGTGAAAGTTCCCTTCAGAGTTATTTCGGCGCTATCCTCGTAATTATTATCTCTGAGATATTCCAAGATAGGAACTTTGTCAAAGACTGCTAGCGGGAAGCAAAAACCGTCATAATCCAAAGTCTGAACGACAAGGCCATTGACTTTAGTTATAGGAGCACCATTGATCAAAACATCAATGTTTTTGCTTTCAGTTACATATCCGCAGTAATTATAATCACGAAAAAGGGCTCGCAGGGTTAGATCTTTTACATTTTTCTGCTGGCTTTCAATTTGATTAAGAGTACTCAGGTTAATATTATCTCGAGAAATAGAAATTCTAGTATCTTCATATGTAAGTTCTTCACTGAAGGCAACATCTGAATTAATGATTGTCAGCCCGGCAGTCAAAATAGTACAGCAACATAAAAAAAGCGCTATTTTGTTTTTCATAAAATCACCCCCTTTCTTTTTTAACTGTTTAAGGTTTATCTCGGAAAAATGAGCTGTTGTTGTTCTTGAAATCTATCTCCGACTATAATCCCATTCTATTTTAGTAGTAATGCTTGCTCCCATCAAAGAAGATGAATATGAGTGGGAACCTTTGATACGCGTTTCATTTT
>JAGLOZ010000096.1 GCA_023137595.1 Minisyncoccota bacterium
AAGTTCAGGATGACAATATAGCTTTATGAACTTTTCCACTTTACGAACTCCTATAATGACATCCTCTGCTCTCTCTATTTTTCTTTGCCGCCTCCGTGACAATAAGCGCTGTCTGGACTCCATTTCTTAATTCCAGCAGATCTTTGCTTAAACAAACATTACGATAGAATTTCTCGATCCTGTGCTTTAAATAATTCAGATCCAAAACAGCTCTTTCCAACCTTTCTTCAGTTCTTATAATTCCAACATAATTCCACATTATAGATTTTACGCTCGTCCAGTCCTGTTTTATAAGAGCGGGATCAGCGGTCTGATCTCCTATATATATCCACGGCTTTATGTCTCTTTTTTGCGTCAGTTTGCTATTTTTTATTTTTTCTGATATATCTTCCGCGCACCTGTTAGCGAAAACAAGACCTTCTAAGAGAGAAATACTAGCAAGACGATTCGCGCCATGAACTCCCGTACAAGACACTTCGCCGATCGCATATAGATTTTCCAAAGAACTTTTACCGAATTCGTCAACTCTTACGCCTCCGCAGAAATAATGAGCTGTTGGCGCAACCGGGATCATTTCTTTCGTTATGTCCAGACCATACTTCAGGCATGTTTCATTGATCAAAGGAAATCTTTTTTCTATATATTTTCTATCCAGATAGGAAACAAGATCAAGATACACAAAGTCTTTTTTGCTGCCTAATATTTCTTCATAAATTCCTCTTGCGACTATATCTCTTGGCGCCAAACTTCCACTTTTATCATATTTTTTCATAAAGAGCTTTCCTCTTTCGTTCTTTAGCTTCGCGCCCTCCCCTCTAACTGATTCTGAGATGAGAAAACTATCCGCATCACGATGAAACAATGAAGTAGGATGAAACTGAACATACTCCGCATTGATAATTTCCACGCCAGCTCGAGCAGCCGCGGCAAGACCGTCTCCAGTCGCAATTTCGGGATTTGTCGTCCTAAGATATATTTGTCCGATTCCTCCAGTTGCTAATATTATTTTTTTTGAAAGAACGGTTTTCACATTCCCATTTTCATTATCCAGCAAATAACATCCTACGCATTTTTTATTTTTGTATATTCGCATTCTATCAGTCGCGTGGTGCGGCAATGTCAGCAAGTCTATTAATGTATGATTTGTTAATATTTTAATGTTCTTATTTTTCTTTAACGCTTTTATCAGTTTGTTTTCCATTTCTTCTCCCGTATGATCGTTCTTATAGAGAATTCTTCTTTCACTGTGAGCTGCTTCTCTTGTATAATCCAGTTTTCCTTCGCTTCTATTGAATTCTACTCCAACTTTTCCAATCAACACCTCTTTGATAAGTTCAGGACCTTCTTCCGCTAAAATATCTACTGCCGTTTCATTGCACAATCCATCGCCCGCAACCAAGATATCTTTTTTCAATTTTTCTTTCGAATCATTCAGGCCTCTTGCCGCAATTCCTCCTTGAGCGCGCAAAGTTGACGATCGCCTTATGTCTTTATCCTTAGTAACAAGCAAAATTTCTATTCTTTTATTCTCCGCCAAGCGCAAAGCCGCCACGCATCCCGCGATTCCGGTTCCTAAAATCAAAACATCTGTTTTAAGCATTATTTGATTATTCATATATTTGTTATTAGTTTTAATCACGAAATGTTCTATTTTGCATGTTTGTCATTTCGTAGGAGTGCTGAAATAAAGCTTGTGCTGAATTTAACTCAGTGCTCTTTCGAGATGACATTTGTATAGTGTCGCGTTTACACTAACTATAGTTTTTTAAAAACAGTTTTTCAACCTTCATAATATGCTAACGATTATATAGTGTTTTTGTTACACTAAGTAAGAATAAAAAAATAAGACTAAAACATTTCAACGATCATTAATTTCTTAGTTTTAAAAGAGTATAATTTTGAAGGACGATGAGGAACTCCTTCTTCCCTGCCCGCTTCCTTGATCAAGTCCAGAGAAAAAACTTTTTTGCGAAAATTTCTTTTGTCCAATTTTCTGTCTAAAATGATCTCATGAACTCTTTGCATCTCGCTTAAACTGAATTTTTTAGGCAAAAGATTGCAAACAATATTCGTATAAATTAGTTTAGATTTCAATCTGGAAAGAGCGTATTTCAAAATTTCGTTGTGGTCGTATGCCAATTTATGAACTTTGTTAACCGGCATCCAGCAAATCTCTTCATATTTTTCAGTTGTTTTGAGCTTGATATTGTCTGTATTATCTATTAACGCGAGATAAGATATGGAGATTATTCTGATTGAAGGATCTCTCTTTATATCTCCAAAAGAATAGAGTTGTTCCACATAAATATTGTTTATTCCGACCTTTTCTTTGATCTCGCGCTTCGCACATTCATCAACACTTTCATAAACTCTGATTCTTCCGCCAGGCAGCGCCAGCTCTCCTTGAAACGGCTTATATTTCATTTTGATTAAAAGAGTGTTTAATTCCCCGTTTATTATAGCAAAGATGACCAAGTCAACTGCCGCCGCTGAATATTCATACTTTTCAAACTCCGGTTTTTTTTCTTTTTTCTTCATAGTTTCCTTTGCTAGTTAGTGTTAACTATACACATAGTATCACTAATAAAGAAAGTGTCAAGGGTATGTTATCCACACCCCGCTCTGATGTTTGAACCTGTATTAAAGCGAGATCCGCATTCAGGATCAAAACTTCCAATGCCAGACTCGCTTGATCTCATTTTTTCTATTCTCTAATATTTTCGTTTTAAAACCGGCACTTGAACCGAATTCACCGATCCAATCTATTATTACATAGTTTTCTTTGTCACCGACTGCGTCAAACGATATCAATTGTTCTAAAATTTCTTCAACTTTTATCATAATAGTATTCATTAAAAAATAACTCCAGAAGGAAATTAGCTGACTAATTTCCTTCTGGTTTCGCCGGATGCCTTTGCTTTATGTTTATTGTTGGCACCAACATCATAGGCTGGCAACGGCAATCGGGAAAGTTTTTATGCTCCGGACAAACATCACAAGCTTTCCAAGTCTCAATATTAAGACTTTTTTTGTCAGCAATAACAAAGCCGAATTTTTCACACATACGAGAAGAAATTTCATTCGAAAATAAAATTATACTTTTATCTGAATGTTCTTCTTTCGCCAAACTTATCGCTTTTTCCATTAAAGCCATGCCAATACCCCTTTTTCTGTGTTCAGGAGTTACAATTAATGCGCAGATTTCTACATATTTCTGACGTAGAATCAAACAAACGAAGCCAACCGCTTCTTCGCCAACTAAAGCCAAAACCGAATTGCTGTCACTAATGGCTTTCTTTAGATCTGCTTCATTCCATTTGAGCATTTTGTTCTTCTTTGCTTCAGGATCGATCATTTTCTCCCAATTTTTTGAAAAATGACTATGTAAAGCATTTCCTGTAACAATTTTTATATTTCTGTTCATTTTTACCTTCCTCATTAAAAATAAAAAAACGACCTTCTAGGCCGTTTATATTTTTATCCAAATTTAAAAAAATTATATTTTTTTAGGTAAAAAGAAAAACAGTCTGGACAAAAGTCGGATTCTTCTATTTCTGCGATTATTTTTATTAAGACTATTTTTCATAAAATACTAACTTGCATATTTACTTATTTTTTTATCATATAACAACTTAAATTAATGTCAAACAATTATTTATTTGTTTAGTCTGTCTTTAAACATAATCTTCCTTTAATAAAGTGAGTTAGGGGGATTTTA
>JAGLOZ010000097.1 GCA_023137595.1 Minisyncoccota bacterium
TATATGCAGGTGACGGACATTATTGAAGATGTCCGTCATCTTTTGCTATATAAATATAGTGTCTTTTCTGCGGCCGCAGAAAAGACACTATATTTTTTATTATTTGGGTTTTGCATATTGGCCTCTAAGAGCCTTATTGTCACGGGAACTGTTTTAAAGACAGTTTCTTTTGTTTCTAAATTTCAACAATATTTTATCTTATCATTTTACGCTTTTTATGCGGATAGAATGTTTTAATAAGTTTTATTTGTCTAGAAAACATCAAAAACCAGTTGCAAGCTGGTTCCCGCGAGAAAATGCGCATAAAAACCAAATATACAAAAAGGAGGAAGAACCTTGCGGAGCTTCCTATGTGAGTGAAAGTTTACATTACAAAATTATCAATTGACGCCCGTATTCTTTCACTAGTTTCTGGAAATCTTGCTCCCATTTCATTATCTACAACAGTATTTATCAAAGATGCTAATGCATCTCTAATTTCATCTTCTTCCTCGGGTCCAATTATACCGCGCTTTCTCTCTAGGAGATAAACAAGATGATCTATAGCATCATCATTTTCAGAATTAACTGTTACCTCTATTAATTCCTGAAAATTAACATCTTCTGACCAGTCAAGGAAATCAAGGTCTTCATTTGCAAGAAGTTTTAATTGCCCTCTTGCTTTTTTGTTATCTGAAGACTCTACTATTGTCTCTAAGTCTTCATCATTTTGTTCTTCGGTTTCTATAATAAATTCCTCCTTTATTCAATATTTAGTAGTTTGACATAAAAAATATAATTGTCGAGATAATTTTCTGTAATCTAATGTTTTAGTTAAATCAATTTTATGCTATAATAAAACCATAATAAATCAATTTAAAACACTAACAAAACTAAAAATGAAAAACAGAAAAAAAGCGAACATCCTCTGGTTTGAGGAGGTGACTAATAAAGATGTCGGTCTTGTCGGCGGAAAGAATGCGTCTTTGGGTGAGATGTACCAAAAATTAACCAAGAAGAAAGTGAACATTCCTAATGGGTTCGCGTTGACGGCTTATGCCTATCGACAGTTTATGAAAGAGTCGGGACTAATGGATGAAATTAAGGAAATTCTGAGCGATCTTGATACTCATAACATCAGAAATCTTTCGGAAAGGGGAGAAAGAGTTAGGCAGGCTATAATGTCTGCTAAGTTTCCTGAGCACTTAGGCAATGAAATTGCTGTGGCTTATGAAAAAATGGAGAAGATGTATGGAAAAAATGTTGATACGGCAGTGAGATCAAGCGCGACGGCGGAAGATCTGCCGGATGCTTCTTTTGCGGGACAGCAGGATACATATTTGAATATCAAAGGAATCCATAATGTTTTATATGCTACTCATCAATGCATCGCCTCACTTTTTACGAATCGGGCGATCTCATATCGCGAGGACAAAGGTTTTGATCATTTCACGATCGCGCTTTCTGTTGGTATTCAAAAAATGGTTCGTTCCGATCGGGCGATCAGCGGGGTAATGTTTTCCATTGACACGGAGTCCGGGTTTCGCGACGCAGTTTTAATAAACGCCGCTTACGGGCTTGGCGAGAATATAGTTCAGGGGAAAATTACTCCTGATGAATTCTATGTTTTCCAGCCAACACTCAAAAAAGGATTCAAGCCGATTATTGAAAAAACTCTTGGCTCAAAAGCTTTGAGATTGGTTTATAGCACAGAAGGAAAATCACCAATTAAAAATATTCCGGTTCCGATTGAAGATCGGAAGAAATTTTGTATCACAGATGCAGAAATTATAAAGCTTGCCGAGTGGGCAACGATCATTGAAGATCATTACAAAAGGCCGATGGATATGGAATGGGCAAAAGATGGAGTAACCGGAAAATTGTTTATTGTTCAAGCTCGTCCTGAAACTGCTCAAAGTATGCGGGACGTAAATGTTCTAGAAGAATATATAATTGGTAAGAAAAGCAGAATTCTTTGTTCCGGGGCTTCTGTTGGATATAAGATCGGTAAAGGGAAAGTTCATACCATCAAAGATGTAAGCGGAATTGAAAGTTTTAAAAAAGGTGAAGTTTTGGTGACGGAGATGACTGATCCGGACTGGGAGCCGATTATGAAAATTGCCTCAGCGATTGTCACAAACTCTGGCGGAAGAACATGTCACGCGGCGATCGTTTCTCGCGAACTTGGCATTCCATGCGTGGTTGGAACAAGAACTGCAACACAAGCAATTAAAAATGGAAAGGATGTCACGGTAAGTTGCGCAGAAGGAGAGGAAGGATATGTATATGAAGGACTTCTCAATTTTGAAGTCAAGAAGACAAACATTGGAAAGCTGAAAAGACCGAAAGTGAAAATTATGATGAATTTGGCAGAACCTGATCAAGCTTTCACTCAATCATTTATTCCAAACGATGGAGTGGGTCTTGCTAGAGAAGAATTTATTATCAATAACAGTATTAAAGTTCATCCTTTGGCCTTGATGGCGATGGACAAGAAAACGAGAGAAATAAGAATTGACAGACAAACTGTGAGTAAAATCAACAAAATTACGGCTGGATATAAAACAAAGACTGAATTTTTCGTTGACAAGCTTGCTCAAGGAATTGGAAAATTGGGAGCAGCTTTCTATCCAAATGATGTGATTGTCAGATTTTCTGATTTCAAAACTAATGAATATGCGAATTTAATTGGCGGAACATATTTTGAGCCGAAAGAGGAAAACCCAATGATCGGTTGGAGAGGGTCATCAAGATATTATGACGAAAAATATCGTGACGCATTCAAACTGGAATGCCAGGCGATCAAAAAAGTTCGTGAAGAATTTGGACTGACGAATGTCATTGTAATGATCCCATTTTGTCGAACAGTAGAAGAAGGCAAGAAAGTTTTAGCGGTCATGAAAGAAGCTGGTCTTGAACGAGGCAAGAATGGTTTGCGAGTTTATGTGATGGCGGAAATTCCAGCAAATATAATTTTGGTTGATGAGTTTGCCAAGATCTTTGACGGGTTTTCAATTGGCAGCAATGATCTGACTCAATTGACTTTGGGAATTGACAGAGATAATGGAAATCTTTCCCATATTGCCAACGAAAAAAATGAAGCGGTGAAAATTCTTATTAAGCAGCTTATCAAAGGCGCTCATAAAAGAAAAAGAAAAGTCGGTATCTGCGGGCAAGCCCCATCCGATTTCCCGGACTTTGCCGAGTTTGTTGTTAAGGAGGGAATTGATAGCATATCCTTAACGTCTGATACGGTTTTGAAGACGATGATCTATTTGGGGAAGAAGAGGAAATAGCTTTTTAGGTTATAATCTGTATTTAGAAACTAAGTTTCGGGTATCCGAAACTTAGTTTCAATAATTATGTGGAAGGTTAAAAAGATTTGCTGGCTCCATAGTCCCGATAGGGCT
>JAGLOZ010000098.1 GCA_023137595.1 Minisyncoccota bacterium
ATAACGCACCGATAATAATTCCAAAGTTGTACATTATTGGGGAAAGGGAATAGATGAAGAATCTTTTGTATGATTGAAGAATTCCTCCGGTAATGCTGCTCAAAAGAAGAAAAACAGGACTAAGGAACATTATGCGTGTCAGTTCAACCGTCAACTCTTTTTTCTCAGGAGAAAATCCTGGTGTTAGAAGAGATACAATTGTTGGCGCGAACATAATTCCAAGAAAACACAAAAAAAGTAATACCATCATTACTAGATTCAAAACAGCATTAGCGGTCTTGAAAGCCTCTTCTTCTTTTTTTTGGTGAATTAGTTTTGCAAAAACCGGTATAAATCCTGCGGAAATTGCTCCAAGAACAACAATATTGAAAATAAGGTCCGGCACTCTAAATGAAGCAAAATATATATCAAGCTCGTTTCCAAGCCCGAAAGTACCGGCCAAGATTCGATCACGGATAAGCCCCAGGACTTTGCTTGCAAAAGAAGCTATAGCCAAAATTAAAGCCGCAGCTGTAATGGAATCTATTTTCCTGTTAATTAGTTTTTTTATCATTTATCTATTTCTAATTATGTTAGAACACACATTTGCTATAAAATAGGGGTCCTGTATATTTCATAATATTCATTGTATATTATATTTTTGAAATAGACAAAGATTTATTATTTTATAAAAATCGGTTGACACTAGTAATTTTATTTGTTATAAAATTACAAGTTTAATACAAAAAGAAGGAAAAGAATGTCATTTGAAACAACTATATGCGTCTGTGGAGAAAGAATAGATCTTCATCCCGCAAAAATTGAGCGCCAAGAACGTAAAATATTTAAAGGCGAGCCAAAAGAGCATACTAGTGAGTTTGGTTATAGCATTGAATGTCCACAATGTGGCACAACAAGAATCACAAAAATATCATTAGAGCTAAGAAATACTGTTGATTTCAGATACAACAACTAAAAACGCGGGAAGAGTAATAAATTCACATAAAATATAAAAATTTTGAGCAACGTTAAATTTGGCGCTGTTCTTTTTCTTTTATTTTATATAAAAAATAAAAAAGGAAGGAAAATAACCAACAGATTAATTTGTTAAATTAAATGTATGATTACTTTTCCTTCTTATCAGCTCAATTATTCTTTTTTAGTTGAACACTAGTCCATGTAATTTCCATCCTCCAATTTCTTGCGCGCCATATCCATGAAAGTCTGATCCAGCGCTGGGTACTAAATCTAATCTATCAGTTAGCTCTAAAACCATTATTGTTTGTTCTTTGTTGTGTTTTGAAGAAAACACTTCAATGCCGTCTAATCCTAATTTTTTTAATTCATTTCCAAGATCATCCATTTGATCCATTCGCTTCCTTAAAGTGTGCGCTGGATGAGCCCAAACGGCTACTCCGTTAGCTTTATGGATCAGATCGATTGCTTGCTTAAGTGTCATTCTCTCTATTTTCAAATACTCATAATATGGACTATCTTTGTATATCCATTTCTTTGAAAACTCAGAAAAAGATTTTTGGCTGTTTCGATCATAAAATGGATCCGGCGAATATATGATCGCTCGAAAGACTTCAAATACAGTAATAACTCCCTTGTCTTTAACTAGAACCGAATGATCTATCTTGAAATCATTTTTTTCCAGAACCCTGACTATTTTTGCAGCTCTTTTTGCGTGCATTATCCTGACGCGATCAAGCTCCGCTACAAGTGCTTTGTTTCTATGATCGATTCCCAGACCAAGCATATGAATGCCGTTAATACAGCTTATTTCAATTCCTGGTATAAATTTAACACCTGAACCTTTGGATGCTTCTTTGGCTGAATCTGTTCCTTCGGTTGTATCATGGTCACAAAGAGCAAAAACTTCTACGCCATTGTTTTCGCAATAAGCGGGAAATTTTCCAGGGTCATCAGCACCATCTGAGAAAATTGAATGTCCGTGCAAATCTATTCCAATATGTGAGTGAACTTATTCAGAAAATAAAATATTGTCAAAAATTGTCAAAAAATTTGTATTATATCTTATAAATGGTAAAATATAATTGTAAAAAATATTTTTTTAAACATAATTATATAAAAATGGAAAATCAAACAACATCATTTGAATGGAAAATAAACGAGGTGCAGGATCAGCAGAAGAAAAAAATAAATTTTATTGAAAAATTTTTCTTCATATTTATTATTTTGATTCTCCTTTATCCGCCACTTGGTTTTTTGATAATAGTAATGGCAATTGTTGCGTTCATGAACTCAAGACAAAATACTAGCATAAAACAAGAAGGAAGCGTAATTTTAGAAAAATACAAAATAAACGAAAGCGGTATTTCTGTTGATAATCTGAAAGAGGGAGAAAAAAGTTTTTTTCCCTGGAACGAATTAGTTTCTTTTTATTCTTATACAAAAATAAACCCTCTCCTGGGTTTTGTAGTAAGCAAAATTGCAGGTGATGATTTTGTTGTCGTCAGCAAAAACAACGAGCAGCTGAAACTGAGAACTGGCATTAATGAAACATTAAAAGTGCAACAAATGCTTTTAAAAAAATTGGGATTCAAGGCGCCAAACCAATCACAAAATATTCTCATTCCTTCACTGGCAAAAAATCCTCTTAAATTATTTCCAAAATCTTCAAATTTATCTTTTTCCGATAATAGATCCAACTTACATAATCCGACAAATGAAAAATTTACAAAAAGTTCTCAGGAGAAATACTTTCAAGAACAAAGAATCGCTCAAAAACACAACCTCCAGAAAGAAAAAGATGCATTTAAGCGAAATTTTTTAATTGCCGCCTATCTTGCTATGTCTTTTATTCTGTTGATTGCTTATCTCATTTTTGATAAAAATTAATCAAAGCCTGTGGATAACTTTATTCAGAAATAGTTTTTAGAGTATAATAGTCGCTTATCTTAAACGATAATCACCACATTTAGTGATTAATGAATGTTAGTATTGACAAAATTGTTTGATCTGATATAATTACTAACAGAATAAAAAATATCTATGGAAACATTTAATTCACAATCAATGCGAATGAGAACAACCCAGACAACTGGCGCTGTTGTGATTGTGAAAATTAGCCTACTACTTAAGTAGTTTGCTTTTGATTTAGTTCAAACCTGAAAGGGTTACAAAAACAAGATTAAAAGCAACCTACTAAAAGAGTAGGTTTTTTGTTAAAAAAAATGATCATTGAAAATAAATGTTTTAGACCTATTGAAAGTTGATTATATAAACTGTATAAAAGGTTTTCAATAGGTCTATACAGCCAATGGTCGGCATCTTGCTTAGATTATAGACTCCAAAATCCAAACAAGAAAATCCCGTCATGATTAATGCCGGCCATTACAATTACAAGATCATTTTTACGCCTGAGGGGATGTGGGTCATTGTGGAATCAATGACATTGCAATACAAAATTGCACTAAACCACATTCCCCCCAACTCTTTCTCTTGCTTTTCTCTGCTAATTGTGCTTGAGACCCTTGAATGCAGTTAGAAGAGAGAAACAAAAAAATAAAATATAAAAGGTGGTACGAATGATTGATAAAGCTGAAAAATTATTAAAGGAATTTTCTAATGATCCAAATAATGTTAGGTTATTAAACAGATTTGCAAAAGCAGATCAAACGGATCCAGAATATATTCCTGAATTTGTTCTAAAAAGCTTAAATTTAGAAATTAAGAATGGGATAATAGCTGGAGATCCTTATAACATAAGAGAACTCCTTGTTTTAAAGAATAGACTATCCTAACTTTATCCCTTTCTTACCTTTTTCTCAGACTCAATTTCTGTTTATAAAAATTTTGTAGATAGAAATTGTCTTTGACGGAAGATCCCGTTTAAAGACGCAAGAGATTATTTCTTTAAAGGTTAACATCCTGAGAAGATCTTCTCTCAAAATCACAGCAAGTAGATATATCTTTATAAAAGATGAATGTTAAAACTTTGACAACTTCCACTCGCTTTATTCTTTAAGGAGAGATAAATTACAATGGCAGACAAAAAAACCACAGAACAAAAAAGAGAGGTAGGATCAGGCGCAGAAAGATTTATGCAAAGCTTCGGCGATAGAATGGGATCAACTGATCCAGGTCGATATGGAAGAAACTAACAAATAAATAATAAGTTTCTTCCTTTCATTTTTCAAACAAACTTGTTTAAATATATAATGATGCTATTCTAAATTTTCCTAAACAAATTTTGCTACGATAGAGTCTCTTCACGGAGAACACCGGCTAAACAGGGCTTTATGTTCTTTCTCGTCGCAGTCCCCTAAGAAGAAACTGCGACAGAGCGAAAATTGGAAAAATTAAAATAGCATCACAATGTACTAAAAAAATCTAAAAATGACTTTAACCAATAAACCACAACAAAATATAACTATCAGCATTATTATTAAGATAGAAAATTAGTTATAAAATTCAATTGGAGATAAATTTGAAACAATCAAGCGATGCTTCATTTTTTTTCGCCAAATTATGTAAATTAATAATAAAATGTTATAATTTGCTATATGCAATACATAAAATATCTAAAAGAAGCCAGGCAATATTTATATGGATTAAAAAAGTATATCCTATTTTCTTCATATGTTTTTGCTGTTGCAATTCTTGGTGGGTATATTTTTGCGCAAAACTACCCAT
>JAGLOZ010000099.1 GCA_023137595.1 Minisyncoccota bacterium
CCCATCCGAAACGCAAATGCTTATTAAAGAAATAAAGTCAATGTTTATTTTTGAAGAAGAACCCACTTCATTGCAACTTTTCTTCTTTATTTTTGAAAATAATGTCAGTAAGCTTCTTTTGTTATTACCGCTTGGAATTTTTGCGGGGCTATTACCTCTTTTTTCAGTTTTTACTAATGGATTTATTTTAGGTATTTTTGCTCAAATTGTATCAAGTGATTTATCATGGACTTTTTTCTTCCTTGGAATTATGCCTCACGGGATTATTGAAATTCCTGTTTTGATCATGGCTTCCGCAATTGGCATTAGAATTGGGAAAGTCGCGGTTTTCCGATTATTCAGCAAAAAAGAAAGCCTCATCAGCGAACTTTCTAAAGCTTTGAAATTTTTTGTTTTAATTCTCATTCCATTAATATTTATTGCGGCATTAATTGAGGCTTTTGTGACAACAGCGTTATTGAAAATGATTTGACCCAAAAAACGCTTTACGCCTATGTTTATAAATTTAATTAACTTCACTTTTTGTAATTTGCAAATATTTTGTTTAAATGCTTAAATGTTTATATGTTAAAATGATCATGGGCTCATAGTAAAATGGTATTACACGGCATTCGCATTGCTGAGTTCTGGGTTCGATTCCCAGTGAGTCCACAAAGTTTATTTTTTTTATAAAAAGAGTATAATAAACATATGTTTATATGAATAGATCTTAATATAATAATTTTATATCTATGCCGGAAAAAAAACAAAAGGTAAAAAAAATTATAATTCTTTTGAACAAAAAATATAAAAATCCTAAGACGGCTTTGAATTATAAAACCTCGCATGAGCTTTTGGTCGCGACAATGCTTTCTGCGCAATGCACGGATAAGAGAGTCAATGAAGTGACAAAGGATCTGTTTAAAAAATATAAGAAAGTAAAAGATTACGCTAAAATTAGTGCCGAAGAATTTGAAAAAGACATAAGAACGACCGGATTTTTCAGAAACAAGGCAAAAAACATCGTTGAATCTTCAAAAATAATCGTGGAAAAATTTCGATCAAGAACTCCAGACACTATGGAAAAGCTGATTATGCTTCCCGGGGTTGCCAGAAAAACCGCTAATATTGTCCTTTCGGAAGTATTTGGCAAAAACGAAGGAATTGCAGTTGATACTCATGTCAGAAGACTTTCACAAAGGCTTGGTCTATCTGAAAATTCAAATCCTGAAAAAATTGAAAAAGACCTGATGGTGATCACTGAAAAAAAGAATTGGAAAAAAATTTCCAACCTTTTGATCTCACACGGCAGAACAATTTGCACAGCCCGCAATCCAAAATGCAAAGCTTGTACCTTAAACAAAGATTGTCCATCGGCTTCTAGTTTTAAAAATTGATTATTTACACTAATCCCATAAAAAATTTGTTAGCGAATTAGTAAATGCATAGCAATTTAGCAATATAATTATAATTTTTAATAAAAAAAATGCTTGAAACATATAGCTTGAATCTTTTTAAATGCAAACTTTGTTCGGAAGTGATCTTTGCCGAGCACAAATCATCCACTTGTCCTTTTTGCGGAGCTCATGACGACTATATAGTCCGCGCCGAAGACTGGAAAGATGAAAATGACATTGAAGATCTTTCCAAAATTTCAAGAGAAAATCTTGAAAAAGCGATGGAACTAGAACTTGAAAACGCAAAGTTTTATAGATGCGCTATGTCTTACGCACAGGACACGGAAAACAAATCTATTTTTCAGGGACTTTCAAAAATTGAAATGGAGCATGTTTTTTTGATCTCAAAAGTCCTAAAAAAACCTAAATCAGATATAGGTATGCAGGATATATGTTTTCGCCTTGACAATGAAAATGTAAAAAATTCCCTTGAACTTGAAGAAAAAACAAAAGCATTTTATATGAAAGCTTATAACCAAGCCACGGAGCCTAGAATAAAAGAAATATTTTTGGGGTTAATAGAAGCAGAAGGAGACCATATAGAATTGTTCAAGGAGAGAATGTAAGATAATTTTGGAAAATTAAAATAGAAAAGCGACTAGCTGTTGAGCTTCTCGCTTTTTTTAAAATCATCAAACACTCGCAGGAAAAACTGTTTTAAATGTTAACAATACAGTAATACAATAATGTAACAACTTCATTCTTAACTTCACTGGACTATCATAATAAAATTTATAGCATGAACATCCAAAAAGCTACAACTTAAAAAGCTACTTCACCCAAAACTTTTTCTTATCTTTCAAATCTTCTTCTTCTTTTTTGTCTTCAATGACTTTTTCGCTTTTTCTGATCTCTTCTGCAGATAATTTATTCAGCTCTTTCACTCTCTTTTCAAGGTATTCTTTTATATTTTTTTCTGGATCTTCAATAACTTCCGAGAGAAGAACTTTCAAAATTGCTCCTATTTTTGGACCAGGCTTTGAGCTTAAAATTTTCATAATATCCTGTCCGTTGACTTTCAGCATTTTAGCGGATATTGGATCCTTGCTGACTTTTTCGATTAAGTATTCAAGGTGGCGCAATTTGTATGGTTTTGCTTTCGGAACTCCGCTTCCAAGCCGATCAGAAATTCGAAGGTCCATTAGGTCTTTTAAATTCTCTTTTCCGGTTCTTTTTAT
This sequence comes from Minisyncoccota bacterium, assembly GCA_023137595.1. Taxonomy (GTDB): domain Bacteria; phylum Patescibacteriota; class Minisyncoccia; order JAHIHE01; family JAGLIN01; genus JAGLOZ01. Next base: position 2,615 of record JAGLOZ010000099.1, read on the forward strand.
CAATCTTCTCACGCCAGCTTCTGAAACTTCGTCAACATTATAATAGAACATATGATTTTTAACGAGTAAAACAACTTTTTCAATGGTCTTATTTGAAAATTTCAAGCGAGTGAGAATTTTTTTGGTAAACTTTGCACCAACAAAATCATGATTATAAAAAGTGCTGTCAGGACCAGTCCCTACTTTTGTCTGAGGTTTGGCAATGTCATGAAACAGAGATGCTAATCTAACTTCAAGCTTTTTGCTTGGGCAGTGTTTCAAGGATAATGCGCAATGCTCATAAATTGTATATGTATGATGACGGTTTTGACCGACTCCAACGCCCTTTTCAAGCTCAGGAACTATAAAGCTCAATAACCCGGAAACACGAAGAAGCTCAATTCCTTCATAAGCTCTGTCTGACAAAATTATTTTCCCAAATTCGTCTCTGATTCTTTCTTGAGAAACAAATTTCAAAAGCCCGCTATTTTTTTGAATTGCCTCAAATGTTTCTTTTTCAATTTCAAATCCAAGCTGCGATGAAAAACGAATCGCTCGAAGCATCCGCAATGCATCTTCATTAAATCTCTCGTTGGGATCACCGACAGCTCTGATGATTTTATTTTTCAAATCTTCCTGCCCATTAAATAAATCAACAATTTCATAATTTTTTACTTTTAGCTTTTTACTGCTTTTAGTTTTTAGCTTTTCGCTTTTAACTTGTAAAGCCATCGCATTTACTGTAAAATCTCTTCTTTTTAAATCTTCTTCCAGACTTGGAGTGAATTTAATTTCATCAGGATGACGCTTGTCGCTATAACCGACATCAATTCTATAACTCGTAATTTCTACATTTTTCAAGCTTTCGTCGCTTATGTTTTTATTAACAACCGTAACCGTGCCGAATTTATTATTATAAAAGCTTTTCGAAAATATTTTCTGAATTTCTTCCGGCCTGGCATTTGTCGTAATATCCCAATCCTTCGGCGTTTTTCCAAGCAAAAAATCACGTACCGGACCGCCGACAACATAGGCCTCAAATCCGCTACTTTCGAGTTTTTCAATAATGGTCTTTATTTCATTTGGAATATTCATGGCTTTAGTTTAACATAGATATAGCGTATAATGCAAAACGTATAACGTATAACGAACCCGTTAGTTTCATATGCGGAGTCTGGATATAAACCTTGCAAATTATGTAAAATTTTGTAATTTTTAATTTTGTAATTTTTAAATAATTTTTAATGACTAAATTTTTAAACATTAAAAATTATAGCATTATTTATAAAATTGAAAATTTGAAATTAAAAATTTAAATAGAATGTAAAAAAATCAAAACTATCCAAAAGAACAGAGGCTGTTTTTTGGAAATTTATTTGCAATGTATAGTGTATAAAGTTATACGTTATACGTTTTACGTTATAAGACGCTTTTGATGCTTGCTTTTTATATGTTAGAATGTTAGTATGCTAAAATATTATAATGCCTTTTGTCCTCGTAGTTCAACGGATAGAACAAGGGCCTCCTAAGCCCTAGATGTAGGTTCGATTCCTGCCGAGGACACAAAACAACTTATAGTTAATTTATTATTATTGACAAAAATTTTTCATACTTTATAATGTTTTATAAAAGCACAAAGAAGTGCGAAAAAAACAAGAACGAAGGCGTTTCTAAAATATAGAAGTGTTTTTTTGTTTTTGTAAAAGAAAATTGGAGGAGAGAAAATATGGGCGTGTATCCAGATACCGGAGATAAGGGCGATGATGATGGGAGTTTTGGTAAAGAAAAGCCATTTGATATCGTTCTAAGTGAAATTGGTCTTGGGGAAAAACCCACCAAAATAAAACCTTGATAGAAAGTCGTTTAACAACGCTTTCTCTCTTTTTTTTATTTCAAGAACATTGCTTTTTTTATTTTTTCTGTTAATCTATAAGATATAGGTTAATTATTTTCATTGGAATGGTCTTGATCTGGATAGGTGCGAGCCCACGATCGCACCGAAATTGGCTTGTTACAAAAGATCAAAGCGAGAGCTTTGACCTACCCGAGAACACTATTTAATGAAAACTAATTCATGGGCCATTAGCTCAGTTGGCTAGAGCGCCTCCATGGCATGGAGGAGGTCAAGAGTTCGAGTCTCTTATGGTCCACTATAAACAAAAAAACCGTTTTAGAAAACGGTTTTTTAGATATCAAAACTATAGATCACGTAAATATGATAACGAAAATCAATTTAAGAAATTGATAATTTTCATATTATTGCTTGCCGGTTTTTTGTTTCAGAAATTCTATAATATTCCGATCTCCGATAGAACATTTTCCATTGTCCCACAAAAAAGGCACGCCGATTGAATTGATCGGAGGTTCGCAGGCCTTTGCTTTTTCAGCCAGTTCGCTGGCATTATTTTTGTTATGATAAATTTCTTTTCGCTCAAAAGATATTTTTTCATTGATATTGTTTTTTTCTATATATTCCTCAACAACGACACAATGCGGACAGCCATCGCCATAAAAGAGAATAATTTGACTTTGTTCATTTTGCGGGCTCGCAGGTCGTTCTATATTTCCTTCTTTGAAAAAAAAGATGTTAGCAAAAAATAAAATAGCAATGAATGGAATTGCTGTGAATAATAATTTCTTACTCTCACCGCTGGATGTTTTTTGTTCTTTTGGCATATATTAAATTATTTTATTTAGAATTGGGCATTTACTACTTGATTTTTCGTAAAAACCTACTTATAACAATAATAATATTGTTATATTACATACTTATTATAGTTCATTTATTTATCTTATCAATAGCTTGTTTTTCTTGCAAAATATAAGAATTTTCTGTTATAATACAGATAAGCATTAATGGTTTTGCATCTTGATGTTAAGCGGGAACTGGTTTGTAACCAGTTTTCAATATTTCCCTTGCAAGCAAGACAAGACGAAACTTCAAAATAAAAAGAATGGGTTACAAAACCGCTCCTGTGAAAAATAACAATAGCCTATAACTCAATAAGTACCATAGATTTTGACTTATTTAAGCCAAAAGAATAACATTTTATGCATTTTTTTCTATAGTACGATGTGTACTATAAATTTCTGGTTATCTAAGCTAATAAACAAATATTGGCAAGCAAATTTATCAATAGTATAATATGCAATATAAAAAGATAGCTTATTAAAATAATTAACATAATATTATGACTAAAGCAAAATACAAGATACATAGACTTGACATTAAGATGGATGAAGATCGGGAGAAATTAGAGCAGTTTTTGAATAATTTAGCAGGAGAAGTCGTTTCCATAATCCCAAATATTGCAAAAACATCCCTGCTTCAAATTTACGGAGTTACGCGTAAAATGGATTTTTTGTTTGTGGTGGAAAAGGTGAATGAGTAGAAAAGATAAATATCATCCTGTCGCGGGAACGGATTTGCAACCAGTTTCATAATGTTTCTTATATAGGAAAGACGAGCCGATATTTTTTGTGTTGGTTCAAATCAGAGATATTGAATTAATAGAGAAAATTCATTATTATTAGGACTTACGCGTTTGAAATTTATTATTGAGAAATGGACTTACACACGAGCGGTAGCGGAGTGTGT